>DATNPE010000621.1:0-2084 GCA_036703355.1 Allocoleopsis sp.
ACTACTGAGGAATAGTACCCAGCAAGCATAAAGAGTTTGTAAGAGAAGTGACATGCAGGGTGATTAAGTTTGTCAAGGGATCATCATGCTTGGGACGGATTTATAGGACTTTAGCCTAGATTTCTCTCTGTTGCGGCAAAACCTCTGTCTCTGGATAGAGGTGTCAAAAATTCAGCTTTTGTCTTATAAGAAAAGTATGAAAAGCCAGTCTAAATGATAACAATACTTAAACATTAATCCTGAGGAAAACGACATGCGTTCTACCATGCTTGCTTTGTTTGGTGCGGGACTGGGGGTTGTGGGTTGGGCAGTTGCGGGTCAGGCGCAAACGGTTGGCTCCCCAGCAGCACTGCCTGATGGGGTCACGTTATCTAGTCAATCTCTCCAAGGGGTACAAACTCGCAGCTGGAGCGACTTGAAAGTGCCTAGACCTCAAGCAACACTGGAGCTACGCGGCAATTCTAATTCCGGAGGGCGTTCTGCTTCCCCAGGCTTTAAAGTGCAGGACCGCACAGTGGTGATTGTGGAGCGATCGCGCCCCTCGGAGAAAGGTTCGACGATATTTCTAGATGATGTCAGCAGCGATCGCGAACAGCGGTTTAAGGTGCAATATCAGTTAACCGATCAGTAGTCGGCAGTAGTTAACGGTTTGGTGCTGCTAAAAACTTCTGATTAGAGCGTTTGACTTTCGCAATCCAGTGACGATACGACGCCAGGATCTCCCCATAAGGAACTGTCGTATCTGATAACAGCTCAAACAGAGAAGCTGGGAAATATTGAGGCAGTAGTTGATGCAGAACTTTACCCAACTGCTGCCTCACCATTAGCTCAATAAACAAGGATTTCGAGAAGGGAAAGGGACTGTCAGAGAGTTCTACTAAAGCATGAGCATCTGGGTAGCGGCGAGTACTAAACTCTGGCAGAACCAAAGCCAGATCATCAGAATATTCATCTAACAGACGATCCAATATCTCTACATCTTCAAAAGCGGCGTTGCCTCCCTGGCCTAAGGATGGTGAGACGGCGTGAGCGGCATCGCCAATAATTAAGACGCTGTTGCGGTAGTGATAATGGCTGCAACGGATGGTGAGTACTTGGGAAACAGGGCGATGGAGCAATGCTTCTGCTTCAGCCTCAGTTACCAGGGAGTTAAGGTCAGAAAAGTTCTGGCGGAAAAAGTCTGAAACTTCAGAGGTTGTCGCCAAATTCACAAAGGAGTTGTGGTGGCGGGAGAAAGTAATGACACCGCTAGCGATCGCCTCGTGGGAAGGCACTGTAAGAACGGTGGTGCCATCTTCCAACCGCCAACTATGAATGCGCTCTGGTTGCAGCTCTAGCCCTGCTGACTCGTTATGTCTTAAGAGAAAAAGTGTTTTGTAGTCAGTCGGGACATACTGGGCTTCGATAGTAAATCCTTCGGTGGATAACAAGTGATCTCTGATCACAGAGTAGGCTCCATCGGCACCGATCAGCAGGTCGTAGTGAGTTTGGCTTGTCCCCGCTGCGCTGTTCTCAAAGGTAATGGTCTGTTGCTCAAAATCTACAGCCACACATTTACAGTCGAAATGGAGCGTCAGGCGATCGCTGTGGTACTTGGCGGTGAGCTGTTCTAATAAGGTGATGACAAGTTGGGTGCGATCGAGGGCAAAGAGCGGTTTCTGGCGTGACAAAACTCTCGTCTTGCCATTTTTGCCATGCACGACCGTCCCCCAGATAGCAGTGGCTTGGGCTTTGACGCTCGCTTCTAACCCCTCAATCTGTTGCAGCGCCTGAATGCCTCTAGCGTTGAGAGTCAGAGGATAGGTACGGACTTTTTCAAAGGGAACGGTACGAGGATCAGGACGGCGATCGTAGATTTCAATTTGGTAAGATTCTGGTCGCCGCAACAGATAGTGAGCTAACAAAACACCACAGGGCCCCGCTCCCACAATGACAACCTTCTTCACCATGTCTCTACACCTCAACTTTCACCGATCAATTAAGTAGGTAGCCCTAATTAATTGTAAGAAGGGGGTTTGGGGGCTTTGCCCCCAGGCAAGGGGTTTCACCCCCTCCACCCCCCAAATCATCTTCAGTTTAATTAC
>DATNPE010000622.1:0-8839 GCA_036703355.1 Allocoleopsis sp.
GATTTTGTGCGGTACTTTTTAGCCGTGTTTATTGTGCGGCAGATTACCGTCGTCTGGGTGATTTGGGAGTTTGAGAAGGAGGTGGTGGAAGGAAAACTATCTCCACGGCTCCTACAGCCAATTGATCCGGTTTGGCATCATGTCACTTCTCACGTCTCCGAAAGATTAGCGCGTTTGCCTTTTGTCGGTGGGTTAATTATTTTATTTTTTCTGCTTTATCCCCAAGCGGCTTGGATTCCACCCATCAGCAATATTTTGTTATTTAGCTTCGCGACCGCGATCGCCTTTGCCCTGCGTTTTCTAATCCAGCACACCTTTGCCCTCTTTGCTTTTTGGATCGAGCGAGCCAGTGCGATCGAGCAGTTTTGGTTTTTGCTCTATCTCTTTTTATCGGGTTTGGTCGCTCCCCTAGAGATGTTTCCGCCTGCCGTCCGCAACTTTGTCTTGTGGACTCCATTTCCTTACATGGTTCACTTTCCAGCCAGCTTACTGGTCGGACTCCCGGTTAATTTCGGTCAAGGCTGTTTAGTGATGGCAGGTTGGGGCTTGCTGTTCTGGATACTGAATCGATGGCTCTGGCGGCTAGGTCTGAAGCAGTATTCGGGGATGGGAGCGTGAGAAGTGAGGAGTGAGGGGTGAGGAGTCAGAAACGGGGGTCAGAAGCCAGGAGTCAGGAGTCAGAAGGAGAAAAGATGAGGGAGGAAGGGATACAGCGGTATGGGCGGGTGTTGCGGTTGTTTTGGGGAACAGCGATCGCGGCAGAGATGGAGTATCGGCTGAATTTTGTGCTGTCGGCTTTTACCAGTTTGGGTAATTTGGTCGGCAGTTTGTTTGGGTTGTTTTTGTTCTATCGCACAGGCTATACCTTTGCGGGCTGGTCTTGGGCGGAAGCTTTGGTGGTGTTGGGCGTATTTACCGTGCTTCAGGGCTTTTCCAGTACCTTTCTCGGCCCTAACTTGAACCACATTGTGCAGCATGTGCAGCAAGGCACCCTGGATTTTGTCCTCTTGAAACCAATCAACAGCCAGTTTTGGCTTTCGACTCGCACGATCGCACCTTGGGGATTGCCTGATGTCTTCTTGGGTTGCTTTGTGATTGGCTATGCGGGGCAACAATTGGACATTCGTCCTGTGGCTTACTTGCTTGGTGCGATACCGCTAATTTTTGGCTTCATCATTCTCTACAGCTTGTGGTTTATGTTAGGAGCCACGAGCATTTGGTTTGTCAAAATCTACAATGTCACTGAGGTGCTGCGGGGTCTATTAGAAGCAGGGCGTTACCCGATGGTGGCTTACCCAGTGGCTTATCGATTTTTCTTCACTTTCATTGTGCCAGTCGCTTTTTTAACCACCATTCCGTCCGAAGCTCTGCTGGGGCGAGTTGAACTAGTATGGTTGCTTGGGGCAGGCTTGTTAGCGGTGGCTCTGTTTGTTGCCTCTCGCCTGTTTTGGCAGTTTGCCTTACGCTTCTATACAAGTGCATCCAGCTAACCTATGGATGACCAAACTGCCCGATTCATTTTTCTGTTTCTTGATGGCGTAGGGTTAGGAGCAGCCAAGGCGACTAATCCGCTAGCGGCGATCGCGGCCATGCCTTTTTTGACGGAGCTCTTGGGGGGGCCACTCGTCGCGGGGCAAAGCACTCACCAGGCGCGAGTCTTATGCCAATCGATCGATGCCACCTTGGGAGTTCCAGGACTGCCCCAGAGCGCCACAGGCCAAACTGCCTTGTTTACAGGTTGCAATGCTCCTGCTTTTTTGGGCCGCCACCAAAGTGCCTTTGCTAATGGCTCTTTACGCACCTTGATCGCAGCCCACGGCATGTTTAAGCAAGTGTTGCACCTGGGCGGCACTGTGACCCATGCCAATCTTTACTCTCCTGGTTACTTTGAGGCGATCGCCCAACGACGACGGCGCTATTCGGTGGGGACGCTGCTGGCGCTAACTGCTGGGGTGCCTTTCCGGATGGGAGGTGAGAGCGATCGCCAACAGGCAATTTCTTGGGATATCACGGGCGAATATGTGAATCAGCGAGGCGGTAATTTGTCACCTGTGCCCCCTGCTACTGCGGGAGAGAGACTGGCGGCGATCGGGAGCCAACACCACTTAACGCTATTTGAGTGCTATCTCCCGGATTACGCAGGTCACAGCCAGGACACAGCTCAGGTCATGCAAGTTCTGCAACTGGTAGATGCATTTATTGCCAGTGTGGTGGCCCATCTTCCCCCTCACCTAAACCTGGTGATCAGCAGTGACCACGGCAATGTTGAGGAGTCATGGCATCCACACCACACCCTCAACCCAGTGCCGCTGATTGTGATTGGCCCTCAAGCACCTGCTTTTCAATCACTGCAGGACATTACAGGCATCACGCCCAAGATGGTGGAGTTGCTACAACTTAGCAGCAATGCGACTCCAAGCTTGAACTACGTTCTTTAGCCCTGCGGGTAACTGGTCTTGGATCATGTCTGCATAACGAGCCGTTACCCCTGGCCCCGTCATGGTGACAGTGAAGTAGTCAGCCGCTCCAGTTGGGGCTGGGTAGCTATAGCGATTGAACTGAGCGAAGTTTTGCTGTTCGAGGAGTTGCCGAAAGCGTTGCACTTCCAGCGGAGACACTTGCGCCACTTTCACAGGAGTGACAGTGCCATTGGGTTGCAGTTGGCCTTGAATCAACTGCCCATTCGCCTGCAACACGATCGCGGAAGTTTGGCCTGCAATGCCGCCACTCGTCACCACGCGGAAAACTGCCCCCGTAGGCAAGGGCGGAATGAATTCACTACCCGGAATGAAGCTGAGCGGTAATCCAGTGGGACTGCTGATATTGCTGGCTTGGCGATCGAATTTGACGACGGAGCCAGAGTCATTGGTGCGATAGACCAAACGTTGCTCGCCGCTGGCAACAGTCACCAGCCAACCGGGAACGGTAGCCGCCGCACAAAACACGCCAGGGTCAGCTAAGCCCAGGCAAGCATCAGGCCAATTCGTTTTTTTGGACTGCACAACTCGCACTTGGGTCGTCGCCACCTGCAACTGCTGTGCCGCTGCTTGCAAGACTGCCCTAGAGACACTCTGAGGTAAACCGACAGGAGATACACCACTAGCGGCCACATCCAGTCTAATCACAGAACCCGAATCATTGGTGCGGTAGACCAACTGCTGCGATCGCCCTACAACAGTGACTTGCCAACCCGGCGTTTCTACTTGGGTGCAAAACTCACCCGCTGTCGATAAGCCCAGGCAGCCATCCCGCCAAGTTTGTTGAGTAAAGCTAGCAATCTGGACTTGATTGGCGGCAATACCTAATTGCCGAGCGGCGGCTTGAGTTACGGCATCCGCGATCGCTTTGGGCAGCTCAACTTTAGTGGCATTGGTTTCTAGGCGCAAGGTCTGGCCATTTTGGTCACTATGGTAAACCCAAGATTGCCGCCCATCAGACACGACCACCCGCCAACCTGGAACTTGAGCTTGCAGACAAATTTCACTGGCAGTCCCTAATTCCAAGCAGCCATCGTTCCACACTTTCGGCTCGGCTGAAGTAACTCGCAACTTACCAGGCGCAACATTAATCCGACGAGCCAAATCTTGGCGAATCAAGTTTCCTAAAGGCGGTGGAAACGGGGTGTTGGGCAGAGACCCCTGATTACCATCTCGTCCTCGTCTACGATTTTGCTGCGCTAGTAAAGTTGTCTGCTCGGGCTGAGCCAGGACTGTCCGTTGAGCTGATGAAGCAGCCTGAGTCGTAGTAGCAGCGATCGCGACTCTCAACCAACTCCAGCCAGAACCAACCGACAAAACGCCTGTCAACAGCAATACAGCCATCAGGCGAGAAGACAGAAACGATTGACTGACGCTTACCTTGGCAACGCGATGGGGGAGCGGGGGTTGCATAAAAAACCTCAGAAGAACTCACCAAACTCATGCTGACGCTTCAGCACCTTGCAGCATGGTTAACTCGGCAATTTTAAGCCGCTGTCCAGAGAATCTACGTCAGCCTGACAAAATTTAAGACAGCGATCCGATACCGATGAGTTCCGTTGTAGTTTTCTATTGCTGACCGTTTTCTATTTTTTGGGAGGTGTCACGCTACTGGGCAGCGTTGGCAACCCGGATTTCTGCAAAAACTGATTAAAGCCTGCGGGTTGAAGTAGATACCAAGCAACTGACCCCGCGAGAGCCAGTGCCCCTAACATCAAAAGGGTCGAGACTATCTGAGCGATCGCCCCAGGAGCATTGGAAGAACGGCGGTGAGAGAAGGATGGCGTGGGGCTCGTTCTCACCACAGAATTGGGGCGCGGGCTGACAGAAGCGCTACTGACTGAGGTTTTACCCGATGTGGCACTGGTCTTTCCTGCACCCACCACAGCTGTAGTTTCCATTTTGCGTAACTGCTGAGTTGCGGCCAAGGGTTTGCGTTCGGTGCGACACCATTGTCGGAGAGCAGCGGCGGTAATGCCACAGAGATTGGGTGCTCCGATTCCTTGCACACGCTGCAGTAACGGTTGATCAGTGGTTACTAACACAACTAACGAACCAGGATGGTTGCGAGACAGGCCATAGGCTGCTTGAGCCACCGCCAGTGAAAGCCGCGCCTTTTTACTAAAAGAGTCGCCACTGGCAGGCTTGAGAGAAGCATGGGTAGAGCTGACAGCAGTCATATGCCAGCCACTCTCCGGATAGAAGCGCATGAATTCTCTGGCCGTTTGCTCCAAGGTTACATCCGGTGCTCGGTCGTGGAGAAAACGAATTTCATCAAAAACGACTTGGGGCAGAAAACACTCGCCCACCCGTGCAAATTCTTGCCACTCTCTAGTTTTACCGACTTCCAGAGCACTGAAGTCTAATATGAGTAAGATCGGATGTGGTGCAGCCATAGGGGTTCAGTGTCATACCTGAGTGATGCAGATGCAGGAACTAATTTGCGGAGCACCCTATTCAAATTATGGATGATGTCAGCTAAAATAACAGACTTTCTCGCCAGTTTAGCCACCAATCCCTAAGCGACCTGCCAAGCTGGGGGTCAGTGGTAGAAGCGTGGCAATCATCAAGAACAAGGCCAGCAACCCTAAGCCTGCGCGAGCATCATCAGGTTCAGACAATTCATTCAGGCTGGGCCGCTCCAGGTCGCGCTGGAGAAACAGAATGATGATTGCCCAATATAGCGCCAGTGAATTCGCTAAAGACGCGATCGCCAACAAAATTAAAGTAGCGACGGTGGCTCTACCCGCCGTTTTGCGTCCATAAATGGCTTGAACGATGCGCCCTCCATCCAGTTGACCCGCAGGCATCAAGTTGAGAGCTGTCACCACCAAACCGAGCCAACCTATCACAGTCAGGGGATGCACATCCACCAGCGAGTTTTGCAAGGCAGACCCCAACACCACTTTGGCGAGCGTACCGACCAAAATGGAGCCCTTAAAGAAGTCAGCAGGCACTTGAAATAAACTGCCAGGGTGAGACAACACCAACCCTGTAATTAGCATCAGCAAAGAAACCAAACCACCTGCCGCTGGCCCTGCGAAAGCCACATCAAATAGGGCGGTACGGTTGGGCAAAATTGATTCAAATCGGGTTAGAGCACCAAAGGAACCCAACTGTGAAGTGGGAAAGAAAAACGGTGGGCTGAGCCGAACTTGATGCCGCTTAGCCAACACGCGATGACCGATTTCATGAGCCGCCAAAATCGCTAAAATGCCACCACCAATTGGCAACACTTCGCGGAATCGTTCTGGAGCACTAAAGAAGTCAAAACCTAAGAGAATGCCACCCGTTTCCAAACAGGTCGCTACGGTTGCGATCGCCAACAACAAAGCCAGCAGCTTTTGTAGCAAGGTCGTAGGCTTGGGGTCGTTGCGGCTGGGCAGCACAATTACCACAGGGCGGCCATCTTGGTTTTCGACCAAAAATAAGCGATAGCGATCGCCCAAGCGCTTCTGCAAACTCTCAGCGAGACGAGCGTAAACGGCTTCAACATCACCTCGCAAGTTGCCCTTAAAGATGGCCCCGTCTTGATAAGGAATGGTTTCCGTGGCAAAGAAGGTATCAATCCCAAAGATGCCTTGAATTGCCTTCAGGTCTTCGGCAGGAATGGGCATTGCTTCTGGTGCTTCGCCAGCAGTGGTAGATTCTACACCAGATGTTCCAGTTTCTCCAGCCACTTCGCGGCGAGCAGGTTCAGCATTGGCTTCTTGGCGAGCTTTGAGCATCGCGGCGGCTCGTTCTCGCAGCACCGTGTCTTGGCCTGCCGCCCGCAGTCGATTGCCCAAAAAGATATACAGGCCAGTAGAAGCGACGATCAAAAACAGAATGCCAACTAAGTTGAGGTAGATGCCAGCCGCAAACAGGCCAAAGAACAGCAGCCAAGGCAACATCAGCACCACAGATTGCAGCCAAGCCAAAATTCCTAGCTTGCCAAATGGTTTAGCTCGGTAAAATCCCCAACCCAAGATTCCTAAGGCGACTAGGAGCATTAGGGCGATCGCAGAGACTTCTGACGCAGCAGTAATCATGGTTATTGTTGGCTCCTGAGACAGAACCCGACAAAGTCAGGCACTCACTGATGCGCTGCTCCTGCTGAAAAAAATTGAGAGTGAGTCTCGGTTTGACTACTCGTTTTTCACCCAGGAAGCAGTACGTATAAATACTACTTTAGCTGAGCCTGTACCCCGAATCATGCTTTGCCAGATTGCTGATAGCCCAGTACTGCCTGGCGCAAGTTGCCCTGGTGCTGCGTCAGCAAGCGATCGCCCTCTTCACGGGACAGCCCTGTCCAATACATCAACAGCGCTAGTTTCACCGAGCGACCACTGCGCTCTAGCAACCAGCCTGCTTCTTCTCGGTTCAGTTCCGTCAAGTCTTGCAGAATTCGTAGGGCGCGATCGTGCAGTTTTTTGTTCGTGACCGAAACATCGATCATGCGGTTGCCGTAAACCTTGCCCAGTTGCACCATCACTCCAGTGGACAAGATATTCAGCGCTAGTTTGGTAACAGTGCCAGATTTCAGGCGAGTCGAGCCTGCCAAAATTTCTGGGCCAACAATCAAACGAATATCAATGTCTGCTTTCACCGGGACTTGCTCGGCGGGAACGCAAGCAATAAAAATTGTCGTCGCTCCCCGTTGTTGCGCTGCTTGCAAGGCTCCATGCACATAGGGCGTGGTCCCCCCTGCTGTAATCCCTACCACCACATCCAACTCGGTAACATGACGGTGGGCGATCGCTTCAGCCCCATCTTCGGCTCGGTCTTCCAAGTCCTCGGAGCTACGAACCAACGCGCCTGCACCGCCCGCAATAATGCCTTGCACCAATTCTGGTGGAGTACAGAAGGTGGGAGGACATTCTGCTGCATCTAAGACTCCCAAGCGACCACTGGTGCCTGCTCCGATGTAAAACAGTCGCCCCCCTTGGCGCAGTGCTACTGCCGTCCGTTCGATCGCCTGGGCGAGTTCCTGTTTAGCGGTGGCGATCGCGGCAATGGCTTGTGCATCCTCGCGGTTAAACAGCTCGACTAATTCTAAAGCGCTGAGCTGGTCTAGGTTGTGGCTGTTGGGGTTGACTTGCTCCGTCAGCAAGTAGCCTCGCTCATCAGGGAAAGCTTGAGAAGGTTGTTCACCGTTGACGGCGCTAGCTGGGTTGGGGTTTTGCGGCATGTTTAAAGCAGTCCTTCCAAACGACGACGAATGCGGTCCAGCTCCGATTCTGCCACTTCTGCCGCAGACGGTTCTGGCCCTTCTGCTTGCCAATCGGTCTGATCCACATTAGATTCTGGAGGCATGGCTAAGGTGTCTTCTGGGACTAAGTTGCAGTCGTAATCCGCCCCTCGGCAAAATTCTTCAATTTCTTCGAGGTCAAATGCTTCCACGGTTGGCGTGGGAAAGTCCTGTGCTTCCAACAACAAACCAAACCGGGTGGCATCATCTTCCGACTCAAACATCAGAACCACGTTCCGCTCCCCTCGCTCCGGGTCTTGGATTTGAATCGTGTGAATTCCTTCGTTTTCCGTCCGGGCGTTAAAAAGTAGAACGAACACACGCATGGGCTTTAAGCATTTTGTGACCACAGTTCTTTCCTATCTTAGAGGCGATCGCGACCTGTGCATGTTTTCCGCTCAGTTGCGAAACTTGAATCCATCCCTCTCAGTCATGGTGTTGGGGAATGCCGATTTGTCCTGCTGACATCACCAAAATTACTTCTCTAGTAATGTATTGGTTTTTGTAACTCGCCCCTCGTTTCTGCTTGGGAATTTGAGCATCGTGGGATAGATTCTTATTGGCCTTCCCCAGCTTGCTGCCGTCACAGATGAGATGACCCAAAACTCCCCTTCGGGTAATCAACCCACCCCTCCGAATCGACGCTTATGGCTGCTAATCTTAAGTCGTTCTAGCGCTACTGTAGGAGTTCTCTTACTTGCGGGCCTCGCAGGTGGAGCTTGGTGGGCTTGGAATTTTGTTCATAACGACCTCGCACCTTTAATTGAGAAGAACCTCAGCCAAACTCTGAGCCGCCCGGTGGAGCTGGGGGAGGTCGAGCGGTTTGACCTCAATAGCATTCGTTTTGGCTCTTCTGCGGTACCTGCCACTTCTACCGATCCCGATCGCGTTGCTGTGGCAGCGGTAGAGGTTGAGTTTAATCCTTTGCAGCTATTATTCACTCGCACCCTCAAGCCCAGTATCACGCTGGTCAAACCCAGCATTTATGTGGAGCAGGCCAAAAGCGGGGAATGGATTTCTACGCGGGTGAAAACGCAGGAACAAGCAGGGCTGATCAAGACTGACCTGGATGTGATTCGGTTTCGCGAGGCAGGCGTTACTTTAATTCCCTATCCGCCCGCAGGTAGCAAAA
>DATNPE010000623.1:0-13703 GCA_036703355.1 Allocoleopsis sp.
TTCCCTACCTGGGTTTTCTCTGGTTTTTGACTCGGTCTGGGCAAACGCCTCGGGTGGCTTTGATTGGGTTTTATTTGACGTTGCTGTTTGTGGCGGTGACGATTCCGGCGGGGATCTATGCCAAGGTGGCCTATGGGGCGAATTTGGCGGATGTGGATTGGTTACATGGGGGGGCGGAGTTTTTCTTGACGTTGTCAAATATTTTTGTGGTGCTGGGGTTTCGGCAGGCGATCTTGGAGAAACGGCGATCGCTTTCCTAACTGCTCTTGTGGCAGTAGCATCTGAATTCTCCGTTATAGTTGGGGAAGAATTGGCACTGGTTGCTCGGACTGGTTGTCAGGTGTAGAAACATTGGAGTTAAGTCGGCTTTGCAGATAACGTTTTTAGGAACTAGCTCTGGAGTCCCCACGCGATCGCGCAATGTTTCTAGCGTGGCTCTTCGTTTGCCGCAGCGGGCGGAGGTTTGGCTGTTTGACTGTGGGGAAGGGACGCAACATCAGTTCCTACGGAGTGATCTCAAGGTCAGCCAACTCAGTCGCATTTTTATTACCCACATGCATGGGGATCACATTTTTGGTTTGATGGGGTTGTTGGCGAGTTGTGGGTTGGCAGGAAGTCCGACTCGGATTGATATTTATGGGCCGCCCGGATTGGATGAGTATCTACGGGCGAGTGGTCGTTATTCCCAAACGCATTTTTCTTACCCGGTGAAGGTACATACGGTGCAACCGGGTGTGATCTATGAGGATGAGGAGTTTGTGGTCAGTTGTGGCCCTCTGAAGCATCGGGTGACGAGTTTTGGCTACCGAGTGGCGGAGAAGGATCGGGTAGGGCGCTTCGATGTAGAAAAGGCGAAGGCGTTAGGGATTCCTTCGGGGCCGCTCTATGGCAAGCTGAAGCGGGGCGAGACGGTGACGTTGCCTGATGGCCGCAAAATCAACGGTGCTGAACTCTGTGGCCCTACGGAAGCGGGCCGAAAGATCGCTTATTGCACGGATACAATTTTTTGTGAGGGAGCGGTGGAGTTGGCACAGGGGGCAGATGTGGTGATACATGAAGCCACGTTTGCTCACCAGGATGCGGAGTTAGCTTATCAGCGCTTACATTCCACTTCGACGATGGCGGCTCAAGTGGCCCTAGCAGCTCAGGCGAAGCAGTTGATCATGACGCATTTCAGCCCCCGCTATGCTCCGGGCAATGCCATTCAACTGAGTGATTTGCAAGAAGAAGCGCGGGCCATTTTCCCCAATACAGAAATGGCCTACGATTTCTTGACCTATGAGGTTCCAAGGCGACAAGCAACAGAGTTGATGCCCACTTCTTAGCTCATTTCTCCCCTTCCTGCCCTCCCTGCCAAAGAGGAACCTTGAACTCTAGCTCCCCTTCCCTTGAAGGGAAGAGGCTGGGGGTTAGGTCTGAGGGTTAGGTGTAGCTTTGAAAGAGTGGGTCTACCTAACTGGCTCTCGATTTGCTTTCTTCAGCGGTTGCCCGATGGCGCTGATTTTTCATTAAGCGATCGCGAATTTCAATCAGTCGGGACTGGCTACTGATGGGTGCTCGCGGCAAGGGGATGTCTAAGTTGGGCCAATTGGGTAAGTCGATGCAGGGGCACTCTAAGTCAGGGGTGCCGATGGTGGGCATAGGCACGGGCATGGAGCAGCGGGCACAGGCCATGATGTCCCAGCTGGGAGAAAGCAGTTCGGCAATGGTTTGGTGGGTGCCTTCGAGATAGCAGTCGCCGGATTCAGAGGCACGGACGAGTTGCCAGCAATCCTCAAAGTCTGGGCTGTAGCGATCGCCTTGAATCACGGGGTCTGGCAGTATGGCAGTCTGGCCGTTATCAATGACGACTTTCTTGCCCAATTGAAACCAGTAAGCTAAATACTGCCTAACTTGATGCTCCGATGCCATATCTGTAACCAGCCCTTGGTTTTACCAAGTCATGAAAGGGTTAATACTGCTTAATAAAATGATTCAATTTGCTTAAATTTATGGCACATGTTTTAACGTTTAAACTTCTGGCTTAAGGTTGACTTTGCAAGGCCAGAAGTCTTTCAGAGTGGGGATTAATCCCATGCTAATCTCTCTGTGCTCGATTGTAATTCTCGCAACTTAGCTTAAGCCTAAAGTAACTAATATCTTTAGAATTAATTACGATTTATCGCAATCCCAAATCTTCTTTAAAGGGAGTTCTGCCTTTCACTCTTGGCTCTCTTCAGATTGGGCGATCGCCTGGTTTAAAGGTGTGCCTAAATTTTTTAAGTTGAGCACGTAGCCCCCAGTTACGAGATAAACCACATCAGCGATCGCGCTGCTATGACGTACTAGGCTGCCGAGGCGATCGCGGAAAGTGCGTCCGATGGGATAGGCGGGCACGACACCCCAGCCTGTTTCTTCGGCCACTAAAATGACTTGGCTTTGAGTTGCTTGCAGACTTTCTAGGAATATTTGTTGCGTTTGCTCCCAGGCTGCTTCGTCTTGCTCTAGCAGGTTAGCGAGCCAGGTGCCGAGGGAGTCTACCAGCAAGCATTGGTGAGGTTGCGCCTGCTGAATCACCGCAGTTAGGTCAATGGGTTCGGCAATCGTTTGCCAGGTGGTAGGGCGGCGATCGCGGTGCCGTTCGATCCGGGCTTGCCACTCCAGGTCGCTAGGGTCTGTTTGAGCGGTAGCGACATAAATCACAGTTTTATCTGACTGCATTGCCAGAGCTTCGGCCCATTCACTTTTACCTGAGCGGGCAGGACCAGTAACTAGACAGACACTAGGGCAGGCAGTGGGGGGCAGGTTCATCAATGGCTCTAGAAACAAAGTGGCAGGGAGTTCGCAGAAAAGGGAATGGTTGAGGATTGTTCGAACTCAGAGAAAATTTTAATCTTCTGCGATCGCCAACGGGTACAATGCCGTCAAGGTTAATGTCCGTTAAATTGCTTGCGGAGTCAGAAAGTTACGCTAAACTCAACTCCTAAGCAAAAAGATTTAAGCAGAGAGAAGCGTTACGCATCAGGGCGGATTTCCAGGAGTACTGTAACGAAATTATGAAACCAGAACTACAACGCATTGAGGACACCCTTCATCAGTTAAAGAGTCCCGCTGGTGGGTCAGGCCAACCTGCCACTTCTGGAAATCGTGCCTTTTCGTTTACGGTGGTCTCGAAGCCCAAAAATGCTCCTAGTCAGGCAGCCGTTCAGCCGTTTGAGACTGACCCCCACAAGACTCCCAGTTTACCGAAGCTCAAGGTGCCCGCCCTTACCAATCATCGGCACTCGGCCAATCCGGCGCTGTCGCTCAACTTGCTTAAGGAAATTGAGGGGATTGCGTCCGGTTGGTACACAGCCCTGAATCAAGTCGTGCAGCAAATTCAAGACCTCTACCTGGAAGGACCGATTGT
This sequence comes from Allocoleopsis sp., assembly GCA_036703355.1. Taxonomy (GTDB): domain Bacteria; phylum Cyanobacteriota; class Cyanobacteriia; order FACHB-46; family FACHB-46; genus Trichocoleus. The sequence continues at coordinate 3,389 of DATNPE010000623.1, forward strand.
AGACGGTTGGCTGGAGTCGCACCCCCGCAAACCCGAGACAGAGGCTGAGGAGACCGCAGGACTCCGACCCGCAGAAGTGGATTCGCTGATGAGCTATGTAGCAGAGCTATGCGACCTCCCTCAAGCCAATGTCACCTGTGAGTCGCCGCAACCAGGGTATCGCCTCTGTGGTCTAGATACAGATGGCAAAGTTTGGTCGAAGCCTTGCCCACCGGAGCAGGTAGCGAGTGTGGGGTTGGCGATCGCTCGTCACCAACGTCTGCGCCAGCTTTTGGCCCGCAAGCGCCAACTCGAAGCTCGGTTAGGTCGTCTGGCAAAAACTCTGATTGTGCTTCACAGTCACTTGCAAGAACGCTAAACCTAGGCTAGTCAAAGCTTTAACTTAGTTTTGATGCTAGTTTTGAGCCTCATAAATTGCGGAATCTCGGCACTGGTTTAAATATCTTCATCAAAAATTGATTAAGTACCTCTGGGTTTATGAGGTAAATAGAAATAGCTGAGACAGTCACTTTATCGCTGAGTTGTCACTGAATTCAGTGCATGGCTCAGTATCAATAAGTGTGGAGCGCTGACTTGCAGGAGTTGGACAATATGCCTGATCCGCAGATTTCTGCCGTAATTTGTACCCATAACCGGGAGCAATATTTAGGCGCAGCAATTGACAGCCTACTGGAGCAGGATTTCCCCAATTTTGAGGTGATTGTAGTAGACAATGCCTCAACCGATCGCACCCGTGAGATCGTAGAAGCGCGTTTATCTCATCCTCGCCTGCAATACATTTATGAGCCAGTGCCCGGTTTGTCGGTAGCTCGCAACACCGGGGCAAAAGCGGCTAAGAGTGACATCATTGCTTATTTAGATGACGATGCGGAAGCTAGCCCTGGATGGCTGAGTGCGCTATATCGCGCCTACCAAAGCAATGAGAAACTGGCGATCGCCGGAGGCAAGGTGACGTTGCTCTGGCCACCTAATGTCACAGCTCCTCGCTGGTTATCGCCTGGGTTAGCAGCAAATCTGGGTGACTATGACTTGGGAGATGCGATCGTCCAAATCCAAAATCCCAATCTCACACCTCGCGGCCTCAACTACTCAGTTAGACGCAGTTTTCTAGACCAAATCGGTGGTTTTGATGTCAACTTGGGTCGCGTTGGCAAAAACCTACTCTCGAATGAAGAACTCTACCTGACTGAGCAAGCACTGAAGCGGGGGTGGCAAGTTGCCTACATCCCTGATGCTTTAGTGGCTCACAATGTCTCTCTGGAGCGCACCAAACCCGCCTGGTTTCTGAATCGAGGCTGGTGGCAAGGAATTAGTGAGCATTACCGCGAAAAAGTGGCGGGTCGCACCGGGGTAGGTCAGTTACGGCGTGGGGGTGAGCGGTTAGTACGCGGGCTATATAAATCTCTCAAATATTTTGCTGATCCTGCCCAGCGCTTTGATAATTTTGTCTACGCTTACTGTCAAATCGGTTATCTGCAAGCAGTGATTCAAGGCCTGTTGACCAGCTCAGGAACAAAGCCCTCTGAGTAGTAGACACAATTTTGGAAGTTAAGTAGGTATTGAACGTGGCACAAGCCAAACCCACGATTCTAGTCACAGGAGGAGCAGGATATATCGGCTCTCACGCCGTTCTGGCTTTGCAAAAAGCTGGTTACGAGGTTTTGGTGCTGGACAATTTAGTTTACGGGCACCGCGGCTTAGTGGAGCAAGTGCTGAAAGCGGAACTGATCGTTGGGGATACGAGCGATCGCGCCCTCCTAGACCAAATCTTCGCCAGCCGTGACATCGCCGCTGTGATGCACTTTGCTGCCTATGCCTATGTGGGCGAATCCGTCACCAACCCCGCTAAGTACTACCAAAACAATGTGGTGGGAACGCTGACGTTGCTGGAAGCGATGGTGGCTGCCTCGATCAAAAAGTTTGTCTTCTCTTCGACTTGTGCCACTTATGGCATTCCCGCAACGGTGCCGATTCCGGAGGATCACCCCCAGCAGCCGATCAATCCCTATGGGGCCACTAAGCTGATGGTAGAACGGATATTGGCCGATTTTGATGTGGCCTATGATTTCAAGTCCGTTTGTTTCCGCTACTTTAATGCCGCTGGCGCAGACCCGAATGGTTTGCTGGGTGAAGATCACAACCCCGAAACCCATCTCTTACCTTTGGTGCTGATGACAGCATTGGGTAAGCGAGATTCTGTCGCAATTTTTGGCACCGACTATCCCACACCAGATGGTACCTGCATTCGGGATTACATTCATGTTTCTGATTTGGCGACGGCCCATCTTTTAGGGCTGGAATATCTTCTGCAAGGGGGCAATAGCGAAGTGTTTAATTTAGGCAATGGCAATGGGTTTTCGGTGCGACAGGTGATCGACATGGCGCAACAAGTGACCGGAAAACCAGTGCCAGCCGTAGAGCACGATCGCCGTTCCGGTGATCCACCCAGCCTCATTGGCAGTAGCGACAAGGCGCGATCGCTCCTGGGTTGGCAACCCCAATACTCCAGCCTGCATGATATTCTGTCTCACGCTTGGCAATGGCACCAAAAGCGCCACCAATAGCTTGCTGTAGCTTGCTTTTCGTCTGCTCTTGTTTACTCAGCGTCTCTTTACTCTTGTCACGTTCACCTTCGACATGGTTACCATGACTTCCCAGCTCTCTAAGATTCCTGTCTCTGTTCTGATTCCCGCTAAAAACGAAGAAGAAAATCTTCCAGCCTGTTTAGCGAGTGTAGCTAGAGCGGATGAAGTGTTTGTGGTCGATTCGCAAAGTAGCGATCGCTCCGTGGAGATTTCTGAAAGCTACGGTGCCAATGTGGTGCAATTTCACTTCAATGGTCGCTGGCCCAAAAAGAAAAACTGGTCCCTGGAGAATCTACCCTTCCGCAATGAGTGGGTGTTGATTGTCGATTGTGACGAGCGGATTACCCCCGAATTGTGGGAAGAGATTGCGACGGCCATTCAACAGCCCGACCATAACGGCTACTATCTGAATCGTCGAGTTTTCTTTCTCGGCAAGTGGATTCGTCACGGTGGCAAATACCCTGACTGGAACCTGCGGCTGTTTCGCCATGCCCAGGGTCGCTACGAAAACCTCAACACCGAAGAAATCCGCAACACCGGAGACAACGAAGTCCACGAGCATGTGGTCCTAGACGGGAAAGTCGGCTACCTCAAGAACGACATGCTACACGAGGACTTCCGTGACTTATTCCATTGGTTAGAGCGCCACAATCGCTATTCCAACTGGGAAGCCAGAGTCTATCTCAACTTGCTTACGGGCGATGGTGAAGATGGCACGATCGGCGCTAACTTGTTTGGCGATTCGGTGCAGCGCAAGCGTTTCCTCAAGAAAATTTGGGTGCGGTTGCCTTTTAAGCCGCTGTTGCGCTTCATTTTGTTCTACATCATTCGGCTGGGTTTCCTAGATGGCAAAGCAGGCTATATCTATGGGCGCTTGCTCAGCCAGTATGAGTACCAGATCGGAGTCAAACTGTACGAGTTACGCGATTGCGGCGGCAAACTCAATACCAGTGGCACCCCCAAATCTGTTTCTGCGGTGCCTCAACCGGAAACAGCACCCACCCAGTCTTCGCTATGACCTCGACTCCCAATTTTGACTTGGAACCCCAACACAACGATGCGATCGCCATAGACCCACCCCAACCTCCTCACCCCCTAGAAGCCGAACCGTGGATGGATCTGCGGCGCTACGACCAATCTGGGTATGATCGTGGTCGTCCGGGGTGGTATGTGCTGCTGTGGTGGTTGGTGCAGGCGATCGCCTTTCCTCTAACTCCCCACCCTGCCAATGGTCTGCGGCGACGCTTACTCCAGCTGTTTGGTGCGAAAGTAGGTCAAGGCGTGGTAATTCGGCCCACAGCTCGCTTTACCTATCCTTGGAAAGTCGCGATCGGAGACTATAGCTGGATTGGCGATGATGTCGTCTTTTACAGCCTCGATCGCATTGAAGTCGGCTGTCACTGCGTCATTTCCCAAAAAAGCTACCTCTGTACTGGCAGCCACAATTTTCAAGACCCAGCCTTTGCCCTTGTGACTGCTCCAATTACAGTGGGCAATGGTGCTTGGGTGGCGACCGATTGCTTTATTGCCCTTGGAGTAGAAGTGGGAGCCAATGCCGTCGTTGGGGCTCGTAGCAGCGTCTTTAGCAGCTTACCAGAGGGGCAAGTTTGCTGGGGTACGCCTTGTCGGCCCCATTACCCCAGACAAATGCCCCGTTAATTTTGCAGCGGGTGCAAGACTAAAAACTACTCATTCATGTTGCGGTAGGTTGCCACTGCCGAGGGAGAAATGCGGTTGAGGTAACGGAAGATCCAGTACTTGAAAACTGTATCGAGAATCACTGGGAAGGTGGCAATAAACAGGAAGATAAAATCGTGATTTTCTGGCAGCCCTAAGTGCCTGGAAACGCCGCCTAAAATCACTTCCCAACCGTGGGGCGAGTGGAAACCGACGAAGATATCAGTAAACAAAATAATGATGAAGGCTTTGGCACTGTCACTGAGGCCATAAACCACTTCATCCATAAATGATTTGACGATCGCGATCTCACGTTTGCTGGCAGCAATGACGCAACCAAAAGCAACTAAAGATAGCAGATCAGCAAAAACATTTTTGATGGCATTGGCACTGCGATGGCTATATTCTTCGGCGATCGCGATGGCATGTTTTTGAACTTGAGATTCAATGTCTTCCGCCGTTGGCTTCGGCTCACTGCTAATTAAACTTTTGAACTTCAGCTTCTCTTCAAATCTTTGCAAATCGAGAAAAGCTTCTTCTTCCATTTCTGGATTCAGAAAAATTTGAACGGGTTGATTTTCTCTAAACTTATCAACCACAGGCCCAATAAAGAAGTTTTTGGAAACTTGTTGAGTCAGTAACGGAATCAAAACAATCAGCAAAATAAACCGAATTGAAATGATGGTTCTGGCTTTGGTATTCCGAAAGTTCTCAACAACTTCTGTTTCTGATTTTGGGTCTAAATCTCGCCGGAGTCGAACAAATGTTCGGAGAATTGATCGCGGAACAATGTTCGGTCCTTCAGAGGCTTTGTCAACTTTCGTTGCAGGAGTAGGGACTGTGGAGGAGCGAACCCAGTCATTGGTATTGTTGGGGTTCTCTATTTTGCTGGGAGTCGTTGGTGCGACAGGAACGAGAGAAGTGGTGGGTGCTTGACGGGACAAAGTTTGGCGCTCTGGACTATACCGCGCTAAAACCTCATCAATAAACTTGAGCTTTTCTAGAATAATGGCAGCTTTATCCCGTACCTCATAGGCCAACTGTTCCGGTGAGCTGCTGCTAGATCTAAATCCGTTAGTGGTTTGGTTAGAAAGGTCAACAAATAAGCTGCTAGCTTTAAACTCGGCAAGCCTGAACTTAGCAATGTTGAGATATTTTCTCAGTTCTGCTTGAAAGTAAGAGGAAACGTTACTATTCAGCCCATTTGGTCTAGCAGAAATTCTGTCTCCCTGAAAATGCTCATCTTCGATCGCTTTGATCATTAAAGCAGCGTCATAGGCTTGATCGAGTGATCTTTCAGGTGTGTTGAACAGCCAACTGCTGGCAGCAATTATGTAGCTTTTCAGTTTTGCCAACGTAGACGTTTTCATAGCGAAAAGTTTTTCACACTCTCCTCTGTTGTGGAATCATTTCGTGCAGTTTTTGGCAAAAAATTATGGCTAAATTTATGTCAAGTCGCTGCGCTCAATTCAGTCAGTGATACAGGAAATGAAGCGGTATCTAGATTCGCTATTCTAACTCCATAAACTGGAAGAATCTACAATTATCTGCTGACAATGCAAGTTGGCGATCGCCAATTTTTCAGTGAGTTGATTCTAAACTTAGCGTCCGTAGGATTTTAACAAACCTGTCTTATAGCCTAGACGATTCAGCTCATTTTTTAGCAAAAAGGTAGAGGCGTGCTTATCCTTCGTGAGACTTCGCCAGCAGGGGGGCGGGACGATAGGTGCGGAGCCAAGTTTGCATCTCCTGAACCAGCCACTCTTGTTCGGCGGTGGCTAAGCCCAAGCCAAAGAGGTGAGTTTGGCCGATCGCTTGTAGGGCGATTCTACCCCAGGAAGCTTTGTGAACCTGTTGAATGTTATGGGTGAGTTCATGGTGTCCTCGATAAGCAATTCCCCAGAAACGCGACTCAATGGTCAAACAATGCTGGTTTAGGGAGAGGGAATGTTGGCCTTGTATCAGTTGTAGGATTTGCACCACCTCCTGCTTTAAGTTAGAGAATACCCCCAGACCTGCGAGGAAAAATGCGTGGAAGAACAGCAAAAATGGCGTGCAAACCACCAAGGGCAGCATTGACTCTGGAAAGACAGATAAGGGAGTGATGGGGGCAACTGCCAAGACCGCTAGCCATAAAGGCAAAGTCAGCAGACCTGTGGTGAGTAGGAGTTTGCCACTGAAACGAGCTGCGATCGCCCAAGCACCTGAACGGGCAGGAATTTTGATCTGAAGCTTATCTGGAGAGGCCTTAACTTGAATGGAGCTATGAGTGGGCTGCAGTTCGATCGCCTGCCTAGGTGCAGTGCTAGGTTCTACATCAACTTCTAGACCCCTGGGATGGGCGATCGCGGCTAAAGCCTGAGCTGCACTCGCAAAGCGCTGTTCAACTGCTGGAGCAATTAAACTATCAATCCAACGGATCAAGGTAGAGCTGAGGCTGCTGGGCGCGTAGGCGTGCCACTGAAGCTGCAAATGACTTTGTGGCAGATCGGCGGGGTCAACTCCGGTGAGCAAATGCACCAAAGTTGCCCCCAAAGCGTACAAGTCAGACGCAGGGACCGCGCGACCCCCAAACTGCTCCATCGGAGTGTAGCCGTAGGTGCCTACGACGGTAAAACTGCCTCCGGTGGCGATCGCTTGGGTTTGCCCTGCACCAAAGTCCACCACATAAATCTGCTGCTCTGGAGTCAGAATCAGGTTGCTGGGTTTGAGATCGCGGTGCAGCACAGGCGGACACAAAGCGTGCAGATCCGCCAGAATTTCTAGAACCTTGATGGCAATGTGGCGGATCTCAGCTTCGCTAAAGTGGTGGCCCTGGTCTAGCAATTGTTGCAGAGAAGTTCCAGGAACGTAGTCTTGGACAAAACCAGACCAAGTAACCCCTGCTGCTGGCTCTAACGAAAACTGAGCCTGATACCGTGGTATGCGCGGATGGTGGAGTTGCTGCAAAAGCTGTACTTCTCGCTCAAATAGCTGCCACTGCTCCCACTGAAGCTGGGGATGAAAGGCCAGCAGTTTAATCACGACTGGCTCAGGGCTGGTGGCGGTGTCCTGATCGGATGAGTGAGGTGTGTGATCCAGGGCTAGCCAGGTTTGGTGGGCAGCATGGGGGTGGCGAGTCTGGTGCCCCAGCGGTTGCTGGAGTTGATAGCGCCCCTGGAGAATTTGTCCAGCCTGCATCATTGCGTTGTGCCTGTATAAGCCACTAATTTGCTTTTGCTAATGCCGCTGCATTCGTGCATGGCAGCTTTATTTTAAACGTTGCGCCCTTGCCAGGGGGGCTAATGGCTGTAATAGTGCCATGATGCGCTTCGACAATGCGGCGTGCGATCGCCAAGCCTAAACCAGTACCACTGCCTTGGCGAGAGGGATCAGCGGTATAAAACTGCTCAAAAATGTGGGGTAGAGCCGCTTCACTAATTCCCGGACCTTGATCCCGAATTGTGACAATGGCCTCACCATTCTGCGATCGCCCCACCACAAACACTTTCGTATCGGGAATTGAGTGCTTGATGGCGTTGTCCAGAATGTTCATCAAGGCTTGCAACAAACGTTCTGGATCGCCTTGCAACTGCACACTGGCCACATCCATCTGAATGGAAATGCCTTTCGATTGCATCCGAGACTCCACCGCCCGTACCGCTCGATTCAGGAGATTACGCAAGTCGATCGGCTGCTGCTCTAAAGGAGAAACGCCCGCTTCTAAGCGACCCAAATCTAGCAAGTCGTGAATTAAGCGAGAGAGCCGCTTGGTTTCGTCTTCAACGGTTTGGATAAAGCGATCGCGCAATTCTGGTTCTTCACTAGCACCACTCTTGAGCGCTTCCACTGTCACCAATACATTGCTGACGGGCGTGCGTAACTCATGGGAAACACTAGCGAGAAAAGCTCGTCGTTCTTTATCCAAAGAAGCCAAGCGTTCACTCATGCGATTGAGTTCCGTGGCGAGTTGCCCAATTTCGTCCGTTTGCTGAATGCTCAGTTTCTCGCCCAAATGACCACTGCCAACCTGAATGGCGAAATTCCGCATGGCCTGAATCGGTCGAGCCATATTTCGAGCCAGCCATTCGCTAATCAAGGCACAGAGGATGACGGTTAAGGCAAGCGTTCCTAGAACAGTGAGCGCCACATTGCGAAATTGCCGCTGAAACTGCTCTAGCGTAATCGATATCCGTAGCACTCCCAGTAAGCGTCCATTGCGGATGATCGGTTGAGTCGAGTACAAGCGGTCCTCATTCGACAAAACGCCCTTAGCAACTCCTTGACTAGGGCGTTGCTGTAATGCTTCTTGAATCCCAGGTACTACTAACCAGTTGATGACTTGCCAGTCAGCTGGAGCCGAGGTCGTGAGCAAGCGCCCCTCAGGCGTAAAAATTCGCAAAGTAATCGCCTCAGAATTGCCATACCGATTGACTAGCAAGGTGGCTCGTTCTAGATCTTGCTCTTCTAGAATGTCGCCTGCACTCTCACTCAGCGCTGTCGCCCAGGTGTTGATGTCTGCCTGCCGACTCCGCATGAAGTAGCCGTGGAATGACCAGAGAATGTAGGCCGCCAAAAACGAAGTTCCTAGCGCTGTCAACGCCAAGTAGGTGACAAGCAATTTGCGATAGATAGAGTTCCAGCGCATACGGGTCGGCAACCAGTTGAAGGCTTGGTCTGAGGGGACGTTCAGATTATTATTGGCCTGATCTTGAAGCGTCTTCACGGCTATGTGGCTTGACCTACAGAACGACCGCGAATCACCGCTTTAATTCGAGCTAAGAGTTCTCTGGTATTAAACGGCTTGGTGACATAATCATCGGCTCCTGCTTCCAAGCCCCAGACTTTATCAATGTCTTGGTCTTTCGCGGTCAACATGACAATCGGGACATTAGAAAACGCTCGAATACGCCAACACAGCTCCATTCCACTGATTCCAGGCAGCATTAAATCCAAGATGATCACATCTGGCACTTGCTTGTGGAACAACCTTAACGCTGTCTCACCATCGCCTGCTGTGGTGACTTGATAACCTTCTCGGATCAAGGCATAGGAGAGACTGGCTCGAAGCGCTTCCTCATCATCCACTAAGAGAACATGCGGCATCTCAAATTATCCTTCTTCAACAACGCCCCTGCTGAGCGATCGCCCAATGTAAATTACATCCACAGGCTGGAGTGATAACGTCCTAACCCTGCGATCGCAGATATGCTCAAGGAACTGCAATCAGTTTATTCACCGATACGACCGTTCCTCAAGACCCCCGTTTACTTCGTAGACTAACTTTTTGTGGGGATCAAATCATTCACGCTTGAGATAGATTCTGAATTTAAGCTTTAGTGTATGACTTGCTCAGCTTTGCCGCCTTGAAGTGGCATGGCTAGAAGTCTCCGTTTCGCGAAGGGCAAAGGTATCCTTGGCAACGTTATGGCAGGGGAGAGATCCGCTATTGATCAATGAAACCTGTACAACAGCTTGTCACTCGCACTAATGTAGTGCTGTAAGGGATGTGGTTAACGGTCGTTCAACAGGTTGCTGTTTGAAAAAGATAGGTTGATGTCAACGGTTTACACCACGGAAGATTTGCTCAGGATTTTGGCAGAAGAGTACCGCGCTTGCCTCAATGGAAAGCGTCTGAACTTAGCTGCTACAGGTGCGGAAGTTAATCCAGTGGTTGCACCTTTCTTAAACACAGAAGCAATTCAAAAATTCGCTGCCTACCGTGATTTTCGAGCGGCTGTGCATCGCTATCAAATTGAGCATCAAATCTCTGGCATCGTCTGGCGACAGTTAACCGTACAAGGCCAAACCTTAGAATTTCCAGAAGTGGCAGAGCAGTTAGTCGCCCTGCCGAGCGATGTCGCAGTGCTCCAGCAAGCCAAGCCAAAAATTTTAGCTTTCTGGTCGCAAGTAACGATAGGGATGGATTTTTACCGGGTCACCAATCATGGCAAAGAGAGCGATCGCATTTCTGACGCTGAAGTGCTACCCATTGTCCAGCGAGCTACTTGGGTGGGGCTTTCCAAACACGAGCGCGTAGATTTCTTGCAGGTGGTCTTGCAACTCGGCTCTAA
>DATNPE010000624.1:0-5327 GCA_036703355.1 Allocoleopsis sp.
CAGATGCGGCTAGAGCGCTTGCACTGCCAAGATAGCCGCCAATGTCATGACATTCGTAAAGCCTTAGAAACCGCCACCCGCCAGCTAGCGGCCTCTGCTGCCACCCCCGGAGGCGCGATCGCTCCTGCCAAAATGACGGCAGCGTTGGATCATCAAGTCAGTCACTACTTAGGGCCAGATGTGCATTTGTTTGGCACCGCAATTTTGGTCAAGAATGCCGAGCGGGGTAGGCTGTATGTGTTTAGTCGTGCCGTAGACTATGCCTGGACTGAAACGCGGCAAAAATTGGTGCGCTTGGTGGCTGACCAAACCGCCGTAGCCATTGAGAATGATGAACTCACGGTCGAACTCCGCAAAAAAGAAAGGCTCGATCGCGAATTAGAAATTGGGGCCGAAATCCAGTTGCAGCTCTTGCCCCGCCAATGCCCTAAAATCCCTGGGGCAGAGCTAGCGGCTCGGTGCCAAACCGCTAACCGAGTGGGAGGCGACTATTACGACTTCATCCCGATTAATCACGCCCGTCTGCGTCCAGTCAAAACAGGAAGCAGCGAAACAGGACGCTGGAGCGTTTCCATTGGCGATGTTATGGGCAAAGGCGTGCCTGCGGGACTGATCATGACGATGTTGCGGGGGATGCTGCGGGCCGAAGTGTTGAACGGTCACTCGCCTGCCCGAATTCTGCAACATCTGAACCAGGTGATGTATGCCGATTTGGAAAACTCCAATCGGTTTGTGACGTTGTTTTACTCGGAGTACGATCCGCAAACACGGATGCTGTCTTACAGTAATGCGGCCCACAATCCGCCGCTACTCTGGCAAGCTGCTACCGATTCAATTAAGCGCTTAGACACTTTGGGGATGCTGATTGGCTTGGATGCTGATACCCATTATCAAGATGCTCAAATCCAACTTCATCCAGGTGATACGCTGATCTACTACACCGATGGCTTTACCGATGCCGCTAACCGCAGTGGCGATCGCTACGATGAAGAAAATCTCACTCGTGCCTTTCACTGGGCTTGTCGTCATTGTGAAGGTCCGCAAGAAATTCTGGAACATCTGTTCGGCCAGGTGCAGCAGTTTATTGGAGCCACCAATCGTAATAGTGACGACATGACCCTGATTGTCATGCGGATCAAATCTCTGGATTGATCTCGATGTTCAGACTTTACAAGTCCCAAAAATCTGCGACTCTATTGTTACGTGCCAATCGCAAGCAAGAAGTCACTGGAAGTACACCAGAAATCTGCGATCGCTCGGCACAACTAGCTTTTTGGGCTTGATTTTGTAGTAGCCCCAATACTTGATGAGGAGATAGGAGCAATGGTCATTCACGTAATGCAGGACATGACAACTTGGCTAAGCCATGCCACACATTGGGGCGATTGGCTCCAGCAAGGTTTAGCTTGGCACACCCCCCACGACTGGACAGTATTAGCGCAGCAATATAACCAGGATATTTTGGGAGATATTCAGAAGGGCTTTAACAACTTCGTGAAAACAGGTCAGGTATGGGCTTTACTGATTGGCGTGATTCTGGGTTACATGATTCGGAGCATGACTGCCTACTAAACTCCAACCTGAGTTGTGCGCTACGTCTATTCATTACCTCCTAAATTCACTGCCGATGCTAGTAGCTCGGACTGCATTTTAGGGGGTGTTGCTCATGGCAAGATGAGTGTTTAACGCTGTTGATTTTCGGGAATATAACCTTGGATACGGAACTGCCGCCCCAACCTGCTGCTAACTCCCAAGCTTGGAGTCAGCGATTTGAAACTGCACTACATCCTGCGATCGCTGAGTTCAATGCCAGCATTGGCTTTGATATTGAGTTAGTGGAATACGACATCACCGGATCGCAGGCCCACGCGCAAATGCTGGCTCACACAGGCATTATTACCCCAGACGAAGGGGAGCAGTTGGTCAAAGGCTTAGAGCAGATTCGCCAGGAGTATCGCCAAGGCTTCTTTAGTCCAGGCGTAGATGCCGAAGATGTCCACTTTGCAGTTGAGCGGCGCTTAACTCAAATTCTGGGAGACACGGGCAAAAAGCTGCACACGGCGCGATCGCGGAATGACCAAGTAGGCACGGACACGCGCCTGTATCTTCGAGACCAGATCGAGCAAATTCGGGCTCAAGTGCGAGACTTGCAAACCGCTTTGCTAACGCTGGCAGAGCAGCATGTAGAAACCCTGATTCCTGGTTACACCCACTTGCAGCGTGCCCAGCCGATTAGTTTGGCGCATCACCTGCTGGCCTACTTTGAAATGGCTCAGCGCGATTGGGAGCGACTGGGAGAAGTGTATCGCCGCGTTAATGTTTCTCCTTTAGGTTCTGGGGCTTTGGCGGGCACAACCTTCCCGATCGATCGCCACTACAGTGCCGAATTGCTCAACTTTAATGGCGTTTATGCCAATAGCTTGGATGGCGTCAGCGATCGCGACTTTGCGATCGAATTTCTTTCAGCCGCCAGCTTGATCATGATGCACCTCAGCCGCCTGTCAGAAGAAGTGATTCTTTGGGCTTCCCAAGAGTTTAGCTTTGTCACTCTCAAAGACAGCTGCGCCACAGGTTCCAGCATCATGCCCCAGAAAAAGAATCCCGATGTGCCAGAACTGGTACGGGGCAAGACTGGGCGCGTCTTCGGACATTTACAAGCCATGCTGGTGCTGATGAAAGGTTTACCTTTGGCCTATAACAAAGACTTGCAGGAAGATAAAGAAGCTTTGTTTGATGCAGTGAAAACCGTTCGTTCCTGCTTGGAAGCCATGACAATTCTGTTTCAGGAAGGGTTGGGGTTCCGGACTCCTCGCTTGGCTGAAGCAGTGGCAGAAGACTTCTCCAACGCCACGGATGTCGCTGACTATCTAGCCACCAAGGGAGTACCCTTCCGCGAAGCTTACAACTTGGTGGGTAAAGTGGTACGAACTTGCCTAGCTGCTAACAAACTGCTGAAAGACTTGAGTCTAGACGAGTGGAAAAGCTTACATCCTGCCTTTGAAGCAGATATCTATGAGGCGATCGCTCCCCGCCAAGTCGTCGCAGCCCGTAACAGCTATGGTGGTACTGGCTTTGAACAAGTGCGAAAGGCGATCGAACAGGCTCAAGAGCGGTTAAGAAATAGCTAACTTCCTCTCGTTCTAGTTTCCTCTCGTGAATGTGTCTATGTCTCTTCAAATTGGCGATCTTGCACCAGACTTTAGCCTGCCAGATACGCAAGGCAGTATCGTTCGCTTGTCAGACCTGAAGGGGCAGCGAGTCGTGTTGTACTTCTATCCGCGAGACAACACACCCGGTTGTACTAAAGAAGCTTGTGGGTTTCGGGATGTTTACTCGGACTACCAAGCTCAAAATGTTGTGGTTTTGGGGATTAGCACTGATGATGCGAAGTCTCACGCCAAATTTACGACGAAGTATCAGTTGCCCTTTCCCCTCCTGTGTGATGAAGATGCCGCAGTTGCCCAAGCCTATGGCAGTTATGGCTTGAAGAAGTTTATGGGCAAGGAGTTCATGGGTGTTTATCGACATACATTTGTCATCGACCCAAATGGTAGGATTGAGGGAATTTACCGCAAGGTGAAACCAGAATCTCATGCCACAGAAATTCTGGCTGATTTGCCTGGTTAAAAACTGCAAATGGGTGCGTAGCAATTGCATTGGCTTTTGGCTTCCATTGTCCTGTTCTGATAACGGCCTTGCTTTATGCGTCGGTCATGGCATTTCATCCAAACTGTACTGGGGCTAATCTTCCGACACCCCATTCTTGGCACGAGTATCATCCCGCTCTTGCCTGATGGTCGAATTGTCCTGATTCGGCGTCGGGACAATGGAAAATGGGGACTACCTGGCGGCATGGTGGACTGGGGAGAAGACATCCCTAACACAGTCCGGCGAGAACTGACTGAAGAAACTGGCTTGGAGCTGGTAAAAATTCGGCGATTGGTGGGCGTGTATTCTGCACCCGATCGCGACCCCAGAATCCATTCCATTTGCGTGGTAGTGGAAGCGGAAGTGCAAGGAACAATGCAGGCGCAAGACACGGTAGAAGTGATGGAAGTGCAAGCTTTTGCCTCCGAAGCCCTGCCCTTGGGCAAGTTGTCCCACGACCACGATCGCCAACTGCAAGACTATTTGAAGGGCTTGACCACACTGGCGTAATGGAAGGATGAGGGATGAAGGAGGAAGGATGAAATTGAATGGTTTTGCAGCGCTTGTGTAGTTTTAGCAGGATGTACGCCTTGAGCGTTTCCGTAGGTTGGCAGGAAGGATGAAATTGAATCCACTGACGACACTGCCGTAATCTAAGGATGAAAGTGAGCCCCATTCATCCCTCATCCTTCCTGTTTCATCCTTCATTCCTCATCCTTCCTCCTTGATTAAAATGTCTCTACCGCTGCGGAATTCTCGATTGAAGCTGTCTCAAGGGCAAATCTTCTGGCGTGAAATTGGCCAGGGAGAGGCGCTGGTGTTTCTGCATGGCTCTTGGAGTGATAGTAGTCAGTGGGTGCCAGTGCTTGAGCAGTTGGGAGCTGAGTACAACTGTTTTGCGCCCGATCTCCTGGGGTTTGGTGAGTCAGAGCGACCTGATGTGCACTACTCGATTGAGTTGCAAGTAGAAACCTTGGCGGAATATCTAGAGAGTTTGCGCCTACGGCAAGTGTATTTGATTGGTCATTCGCTCGGAGCTTGGGTTGCTGCTAGCTACGCTTTGAAGTATCTAGATCAAGTGCGGGGCTTGGTGTTGCTGGCTCCAGAAGGAATTCAGGTGCCAAAGCTAGAACGGCGCTGGTGGTGGGCCAAGTGGCTGATTGCTCGACCTCCACTGTTGTTTTGGTTGTTGCGATCGCTCCGTCCGATTGCTCCTGTCCTGGGTTTACAGAAGCGCGTTGGGCGAGCTTTAGAGCGACGACAGAACTTGCTGCAATCTCCCGTGGCTTGTCAATTGCTGTTTCAGCGGCGGCGGGCTGAGATTCAAGCGGAGCAATTGCAAGAACGACTGGATTGGCTAAAAGTGCCTGTGGCAGTCTTGCAGAGCGAACAAGATTCTTTTGCAGCCAAGTTGCTCAGCCAAACCTATACCGAGCTAGCTCCGACCGCAACCTGGCGCATTGTGCCGCAAGGTGGTGTGGAATTGCCGCTCACTGCTCCAGGTGCTGTGGCCCAAGAAATCCGAGAATTTGTCTCATCCACTTCAATCTGAAGCTAACTCGGCTCGACAGGCACGCATCCCCCAAAAAATTAAGTGGGGGTCAACGGTGATCTGAGCGGCGAGTTCAGGATATCGACTTTGTAAGTAGCGGTGGAGTAAAGTGCGATCGCCCCCCGTC
>DATNPE010000625.1:0-2785 GCA_036703355.1 Allocoleopsis sp.
GTAACCATTGCTGAGGCTCGTTTTTGGGTTTCACGGTTTCAGCGATCGCGACATAGACCACACCCAAAAAGACCACGAAGGAAACGCCATCAATGATAAATAACGTGCGATAAGCACCCGTAGCACTGATCAGCGCTCCGCCAAGGACCACACCTAGCCCTAGCCCCAAACTATCGGCTAAGCGAGTCAAGGCGTAAGCTTCGTTGCGTTGCTCTGGAGTCGTTAGATCCGCCACAACCGCTTCGGTGGCAGGCCAGTATAAACCTAAGCCCAAACCCATCAGCAGATTACCAACCACAAAAACTGGGAAATTGGTGGTTGCGGCCAAGACAAAAGAAGCGATCGCGGAAACCAAGGCAGACAGTAGTAAGGTGCGTCGTCGTCCCCAGTGAGGAGAATCGGCCAAAGAACCACTCGCCAGTCGCCCAAACACACCAGAAATGGAAGCACTGCCTAAACCCAAGCCAACGGCTGCTGCCGACAAATGCACCTGATTGACGAAAAAAATGGGAGCGTAGAATAAGGTGAAGCCGCTGCCTACTTGCGAGAGCAATCGACCAAAGACCAGAATCCAGACTTGGGGGTTGAGCTGGGGTAGCCAAGAAAATCGAGAATTAATGGAAATTTCTCCTATGAGTCAAACCAATGGCAGCGATCGCTAAAAGTGCAACCAACTGCCGAGCGATCGCCGTCCTCAGATCGTGATTCTTCCTGAAGAGGAAGCGATTTTCAGCCAGCTCCCTTTACACTTTTCAAGGAGTGAGCGGAGAGGATAGCAACTGTGACGCAATTTCTATTTGTAACCGACTTAGACAACACTCTGGTAGGAGATGCCGCTGCCCTGCAAGTGTTGAATCAAAAGCTGGCACAGCATCGCCAAGAGCATGGCACCAAAATTGTTTATAGCACCGGGCGATCGCTAGAATCCTACCAAGAACTGAAAGCGGAACAGCAACTCATAGAGCCAGATGCCCTGGTTGCCGCAGTCGGCACCGAAATCTACTACCAGGGTAGCGCTACCCCAGATGCAACCTGGTCAGAAAAACTTTCGCACCAATGGAATCGGGATGTGGTGGTAGCCACTGGAGCACATTTTGCTGACTTAGTGCCCCAACCAGATTCAGAGCAGCGTCCCTTTAAGGTGAGCTATTTCTTGACGGAAGAAGCTGCCATTGAAGTTTTGCCACAAATCGAAGCCCTGTTAAAAGAACGGGGTTTAGAAGTGAAGCTAATTTATAGCAGTGGCAAGGACTTTGACATTTTGCCGCGCCAAGCTGATAAAGGCATGGCAATGGCCTTTCTGCGGCAGACTTGGGGCATCGACCCTACCCAAACCGTTGTCTGTGGTGACTCTGGCAATGATTGTGCGTTGTTTTCGGTGGAGAAAGAGCGAGGAATTATTGTCGGCAACGCCCAACCAGAAATGCTGGCCTGGCACGAAGCCAACCTCTTCGAGCATCATTACCTAGCCAAAGCTCACTGTGCGGGCGGTATCCTGGAAGGTCTGAACTACTTCGGCTTTCTCTAAACCATGATTGGTTATCTCAAAGGCACGGTCGCCAGCATCCAAAAAAATCCCAGTAATCGAGTCACTCTGACTCTAGACGTGAACCAGGTGGGCTATGACATCCAGGTTGTGCCTCGCTTAATTCAGCAGTTGCCCGATTTAGGCGAGCCTGTCCAGATCTTCACGCATTTACAGGTGCGAGAAGACCAAATGATCTTGTTTGGCTTTGGTACCGCTGCTGAGCGGGATCTGTTTCGGCAACTAGTCAGCGTCAGCGGCATTGGCCCCCAACTCGCCGTCGCGCTTCTAGACAAAATGGGACTGCAAGACTTAGTGCAGGCGATCGTTTCTGGCAATACCAAGGCCCTTGCTCGTACTCCAGGAGTCGGTAATAAAACCGCAGAACGGATTGCCCTGGAACTGAAAACCAAGCTAGCCGAGTGGCGACAACATGCAGGTTTGTCCAGCTTGCCTTCGGCTGGCCCCACCCCAGAAATTCAAGAAGATGTGGAAATGACACTGCTAGCTTTGGGCTACACCAGTGATGAGATTATGCAGGCGCTGCAAGCCGTAGGCCAAAATACCAGCTTGTCGAAAAACTCCGAACCCGATGCTTGGATTCGCGAGGCGATCGCCTGGTTGAGCCAATAGAAAAACCACTCTTCTGGTCTGTGGCTGTGCTTCTGGAGACTGATGTGGCTGCTGAGGGAAATTTTGACAATTGAAACTGAGGCTATCTGAAATTTATAGCTTCCGTTTTCCAAAATTTTCTCCGAGACTTTTATGGCCAGCCCTATTGAGTTCAGCTTATTTGCTCCCCGAAATGAAAAAGTAGCGCTAATCGGATCTTTTGATGAGTGGCAAGAGATCCTAATGACGAAAGGGGAAGATGGCTACTTCCGCACCTCGGTGGAGTTGGAAGACGGAGTTTATCAATATAAATTTCGCGTGCTTTCTAAAACGGAATATTTGCTGGGTCAGTGGCTGGATGTGAATGATCCTTACGCCACCGAAGTGGACCTGATTACTCAGACTGGCGTGATTCGGATCAAGAACGGAGAGCGGGTTAGCACTTTTTACGACTGGCAGCATGATGATAAGCTGCTGCCTGCCAACGAAGAACTGGTGATCTACGAAATGCATATTGCCGATTTCGTGGGTGAAGTTGAAGGTGTCACACTGGGCCAGTACTTCAATGCGGCGATCGCCAAACTAGATTACTTGATGGAGTTGGGCATCAACGCGATCGAACTGATGCCCGTGACCGAATACACCGGG
>DATNPE010000626.1:0-5082 GCA_036703355.1 Allocoleopsis sp.
CAAAGCCGTAAAGTCTTACTCGGCGGTAGTTTCGACTTCCCCCTCAAGATGAAGATTTAGGGTAAATATTTTTGAACAACATCCCAACCTGTCACTGAAACCCAAATGAACCCTAAAAAAAGGACGAGGTTGGTGCCGATGTGCAGCGATCGCGCCCAAATACGTTCAGGGTTAATTTGGGTAGCACTCCAGATTGAGAGGGTGACTAAAGCTACCACGACTAGGCCAGCAGGCAAGTGGGTAGAATGGCCCAAGGAGCCATAGTGACTCAGGGTACCGACCAAGCCGATGGCCAGCAAGAGCAGTACTAAACCGCCCAGAATCAAGCCGATAACATTGTGCAGCGATCGCAGCCAGTCAGGTTCTGTTTGAGCGTTAGAACGAACTATAAACAGCCAAACGCCTGTCATGGCTAGAAGCACATAGGCCAAGAGAGAAAACCCCATTGACCAGGCAGCGATTCGCCAAAGCCAGAGAAATGAAGGTAGATTCAAAGCGATTTACATGCTGATGACTTTCGTCTTCCTATTATCGTCATTTCAGCAAAATTAACCTGTTTATTAAGTTGGACCCCAATCATGGGAGCACCAATTTTTTATGCAGCTTTCCACTCAGCTTGTTTTGTTGCCACGATTCCTGATGCTGAATCTAGGTGAAAGCTGTGGCGGCCAAGGATTCTGTGGCGCTCAGTCCTTCGTTTTTTTCTTCTTGGCGCTGCTCATTCGCGGCATCAAAAGCAGGCGAAATATCTGCTTCTATACAAAGTTGAGTGCAAGGAATCTTGTCCGATAAAATAGCGCTAGCCATCATTCCGGTGTGGATCTCCAACTGGGCCTCTGGTATGGCTTCAAACAGTAGGCGCTGCCCAGGAAAGACTACTCGCTCGAAATACCAATTCGCTACATTCGTAATCCGAGCAATCTGAATCTGGCTAGTAGCGTTGATATAGCAGCAAAAAATCGGATCGGGTTGATCGGATGGGACGGGATCAAGAAGTTGAGCCATAACTTCGAGGAGCTTAGCGCCGTAGGTAGATTTATATTCGGAACACTATCACTCTCGATCCCCAACAGCTGTAAACATAACTACCATCCGATTCTCTCATGCAATATCTCTACCGAGAGATAGATTTATACCGAGTTATAAACTGCTGGGCGATCGCGATCACCGCTACATTTCAGGAACATCATTCAGCCGAAAGCGGGGATTGGCTTTGATCTCCTATGGCTAGGTTATTTGACTAAGCTTTTGGAGTCCGAGCAAAAAATCTCCATGCGAATGAAGGAAGCCAGTGGTATCGTAAAGTTATATAAAATTATTTTCAGAATTCTGCTCTGATTGTGAGACTCAGAAACTCCTAACCCTCACTGTGATGCATCATCGAGTTCTCTACGTTCGCCTTCCTTGCAATCCTATCTTTCCTATCGGAGTTGTCTATTTAGCCGACCACATTCACAAGCTATTTCCCCACCTAGAGCAGCGCATCTTTGACTTGGGAACAGTCCCACCCTTAGATTTTGCTTCAGCTCTGGATGCTTGTGTCGATGAGTTTCGGCCCACATTACTGGTTTTTTCGTGGCGCGACATTCAGATTTACGCTCCGGTCGGTGGTCGGGGTGGCAACCCGCTGCAATATGCTTTTGAGTTTTTCTACGCTCGTAATCCTTTCACCAAGCTGCGAGGGGCTTTAGGAGGCTTGCGGGTTACCAGTGCCTACTACACAGAACTTTGGCGTAATTTGGGCCTCATTAAGCGAGGGTTGAAACGGGCACAGAAGTATCACCCAGAAGCTCGCCTGGTGGTGGGTGGCGGCGCGGTCAGCGTCTTCTATGAGCAATTAGGCAATAAATTACCGTCAGGCACTATTGTGTCTGTGGGAGAAGGGGAAACCCTATTAGAGAAGTTGCTCCGAGGACAAGAGTTCCGCGACGAGCGCTGCTATGTGGCTGGAGAAGCCAAGCCCCGCGATCGCCTGATCCATGAGTGGCCTACCCCCATTCAGAAAACAGCTTGCAACTACGACTACATCAGCAACATCTGGCCTGAATTTGAGTATTACTTCCAAGAAAGTGATTTTTATGTGGGTGTGCAGACCAAGCGTGGCTGTCCTCACAACTGCTGCTACTGCGTCTATACAGTCGTAGAAGGAAAGCAAGTCCGGGTGAATCCAGCCGACGAGGTGGTGGCTGAGATGCGGCAACTGTACGATCGCGGCATTCGCAACTTCTGGTTTACCGATGCCCAGTTTATTCCCGCTCGCAAATATATTGACGATGCGATCGAGCTGCTGCAAAAGATTGTTGAGTCGGGAATGCAGGATATCCACTGGGCTGCCTACATTCGCGCAGACAACCTCAACCCTCAGCTGTGCGACCTCATGGTCAAAACAGGCATGAACTACTTTGAGATCGGCATTACCAGCGGTTCTCAAGAACTGGTGCGAAAGATGCGGATGGGCTACAACCTGCGAACCGTGTTGCAGAATTGCCGTGACCTCAAAGCAGCGGGCTTTAATGATGTCGTGTCTGTCAATTACTCGTTTAACGTGATTGATGAGCGCCCGGACACGATTCGGCAAACGATCGCCTATCACCGAGAACTAGAGCGGATTTTTGGTGCGGACAAGGTAGAGCCTGCCATCTTCTTTATTGGTTTGCAGCCGCACACCCACCTGGAAGAATACGCGCTAGATAAGGGCATTTTGCAGGCTGATTACGACCCGATGAGTTTGATGCCTTGGACGGCGAAAAAACTGCTGTGGAATCCCGAACCAATGGGTTCCTTCTTTGGGGAAGTTTGCTTGCAAGCCTGGAAACAAAATCCCAATGACTTTGGCCGTGAAGTGATGAACATCCTCGAACGCAAGCTGGGTCGAGCTGACTTAGAGGAGGCATTGACTGCTCCGATCGCCACATCAGAGAAGCAACTAGCAACCTCAGCTCCCTAAGCCCCATCAGCGTTGATGCTGAGCCATGGTTCTGCTAGTCACTGAGGCGCATTTACCATACGCTTGAACGATGCATTCCTAGTAAGTTTCAATCATGTTAGAAGGTTCTATTCTGCAAAGGCTAGAGGCGGCTCATCAAACGGGTGAGGCAGGCAAGCGTCCCCTTAGCTTTGGGGTTTATTACAAAAATACTTTGGTGGCTCTGTGTCACGCCCTAGAGGACTGCATTCTCAGCTGTAGCAGTTCACCTTTAGTGGTTACCGCCTTTCAGCGGGGCAAATGGTATTTGCAGGAAGCGGAGCGTTACGGTGACTTGGCAGAGCGATCGCGGCAAGTCGTGATTATGGCTGCGCCCGACTCAGGCTTTACGGAGCACCCCACCAGCCAACGCCCAAATGTCGCC
This sequence comes from Allocoleopsis sp., assembly GCA_036703355.1. Taxonomy (GTDB): domain Bacteria; phylum Cyanobacteriota; class Cyanobacteriia; order FACHB-46; family FACHB-46; genus Trichocoleus. The sequence goes on from DATNPE010000626.1 coordinate 3,351, forward strand.
ATCATCGGTCTCGATCCAGCCGATCCCGTCGCTCAAGAGTGGCACTTGATCATTCTGTCACCGACTTACACTGCAATGGTGTTGTGCCAAGAGCTATCGGCGGCTGACTACGGCCCTAGCGGTGTGCCGACAGAAGACCGGGAGCGGAAGTTCTATGGCTTCTGGACCTTTGAGCCGAACTTGGTACAGGAAACGGTGGAGCTGGCGATCGCCCATCTCGGGGATTACAATCCAGAGCTACAAAAGCAACTGCAAGCACAAGTTGCTGCGATCGCCCAGGAGGCAACTCAAGCCGCATCCGATGATATTTGTGCGGTGGTCTCGCGGGTGGTTGATTACCTCAAAACCAGTCAGCAAGATTTGGGGCAGCTCCCCTTCAACGAACATTTACACCCAGATGTTTTAGACCACAATCTTATTTCTAACGAGCTGCAAGCCTTTCTCCGCATTGCCCAGCTCAGTGACCTAACTGATATTAAAAACCCAATGGCAGCGGCGGAGGTGGCGGCTTTGGCTGAAATGATGGGCCAACTGCTCGATCTCCCTGCTTGGCAACTGCACCGTCTCCGCTTGGCAGGGATGTTGCACCGGATTGCACCCCTGCAAGAAGCGGAAAGCTTGTCAGGCAGCTATGCCATTCAAACCCAAGATGCAGCGCCCAGTTGTCCTTTGGTGCCTGGGGCTCAAGTTTTGCGAACTTTGCCTCGCCTTAGCGCGATCGCCACAATTATCAATCACCAAACCGAGTGGTGGGATGGTTCTGGGTATCCTGGGGGACTCGCGGGTGATGCAATTCCCTTAGAGTCACGGATTTTAGGCTTGGTTGAAGAATTTCAGCGACGAGTGGCAGAACTGCGTTTAGCCCAAACTCAGAGCGATCCTTCAGGCAATGCTCCAGGCGATCGCACGTTTAACCTGGAAACTGCATTGTCACAAACTCTAGCGGCCTGCCAAACCCAGCAAGGCACGCGCTGGGACCCGAAGCTAGTTGAGGCACTGGCGTTGCTCGTTTGTGGGTTACAACAAGGTCTCAGTCTACCCCTGACCCCGCATCGCGTCACTTCTGGCATGTGGCTGCTAGATGCCCAACTAGAAGAAGCGGTTTACCCTGTCTCTAGTACCACCGAGAATTCGGAAACAACTGCGACTGTGGGAGGCACGCATGGATATTGAAGCAATTCGCTCTGGACAGCTGCGACAGTTAGCGGGAGCTGATCTCGAAGATGAAGACCTCTCTAGCTTAGATTTGAGTGGCATCAACTTGGCTGGCGCTTCACTAGTGGGGGTTAACTTTAATCGCACCAAGCTAGCCAGAGCCCGTTTAGACGGTGCTAATTTAATCGGGGCGCAGTTGGTGGGTGCAGATTTACGCACTAATCTGCTAGGGGCGAATCTGATGCAAGCTGACCTCACAGGTGCAGATTTACGGGGTAGCAATCTGCGAGGCGCTAATTTGATGCGAGCGAAGCTAACTCAAGCCATCTTCACAGGTGCCTTCTTGAGCGGCGCTAACTTAGTGGGAGTGAATCTGCAAGGAGTTGATCTCCGGAGTACAGATTTGCGGGGAGCCAATCTCAGCGGTGCCAACTTACAAGGAGCCAATCTCAGTCAAGCGGATTTGCAGGGTGCTTTGCTGAGCGAGGCAAATTTAGAAGAAGCAGACTTGCAAGGGGCGAACTTGGCAGGCGCAAATTTGAGTGGTGCGAATTTGCTTTGCGCTGACCTCCAGGAT
>DATNPE010000627.1:0-4327 GCA_036703355.1 Allocoleopsis sp.
CCTACTCTCTAATGCGATTAAGTTTACAGATACGGGTGGGGTGCGGGTTCAAGTCTACGAGTTGTCGAAAGATTGGGTAGGAATTGCCGTAAGTGATACGGGGATTGGCATTGATCCCACTGATCAGACGCATATTTTTCAAGCCTTTCGCCAACTCAATCAAAGTTTAGTGAGACGCCACGGCGGCACAGGTCTGGGCCTTTCTATTACTGATGCCTTGGTGAAGCTAATGCAAGGCAAAATTACAGTAGAGAGTCAGCCAGGGCAGGGATCAACCTTTCGAGTAGAGCTGCCACGCCGTGTTAGTTTGCCCTAAAGCTGTATACCCAGAGAGATGAGTCTTGGCATACTTCTTGTTATCGTCAAGCAGTTCGTTTAATTTCAGGCTATTTTGACTCATGCTATTGATGCATATCCATCTTTAGAAACCCCCTTCCTGATTGTGATTGGTGCTTCGGCAGGTGGCGTAGAAGCGATCGCTCAGCTCATCCAGGTGTTGCCTCCCAATTTACCTGCGGCAATTCTCGCCGTGATCCACTTCCCCGCCTACAGCAAAAGTGTCTTGCCACAAATTCTGAACCGTCGAGGGCAATGGCCCGCCAGTCAGGCTAAGGATGGAGCTGCCATTCTACCAGGGCAAATCTATACGGCATCGCCCGATTATCACCTGGTGGTACAGGAGGGGTATGTATCTCTCAATCACGGCCCTCGGGAAAATGGGCATCGGCCTGCCATCGATGTCTTGTTTTGCTCAGCCGCTAAAGCCTACGGGTCACAAACGATTGGTGTCGTGCTATCGGGAACCTTGGATGATGGCACGGTTGGTTTGAAAATAATTAAATCTCAAGGCGGCATTGCGATCGTTCAAGATCCCAACGAAGCCCTCTTTAACGGTATGCCGCTTAGCGCCATCAAACATGTGGCGATAGATTATGTTTTGCCCATTGCTGGTATTGCCTCAATCCTAAGCAAGCTGGTCGCCAGACCTCCCTTGGAGAAAATGATGACACCTGAACACACCAAAATGGATCAGGATGCTGCCGTCGTCGCTGAAGATAAAGCGGCTCTAGAACGAGGCGAGTATTCTGGTAGGTCTTCTACCATCACTTGTCCAGGTTGTGGCGGCGTTCTGTGGGAACTGCACAACGATAGCCTCGTCCGTTTTCGTTGTCATATCGGCCATGCCTACTCCCTCGACAGCTTAGTTGCAGAACAAGCGGATATGGTAGAACAAGCACTCTGGTCTGCGGTTCGAGCCTTGGAAGAAAAAGCAGCCTTGGCCCGACGCATGGAAGCGCATAACCGCCGACAATACAACGACCTCAGCGCCGATCAGTTTAGCAACCGCGCCCACGACGCTGAGAACAACGCCACGCTATTACGTCAACTTCTCCTCAACAACGCTAACAAACAAGAATTGGGATAACCCTATACCTGTGCGATTTGGGGCGATCGCTCACCGCTAACTTCTTGCCTGCTTTTCCTATGGGCGAGAAATTTGGGAGAGGTCTGTAACTATTAGAATTCGACCAAAAAAGGATTTAAAATTCAGACGCTAGAACTTTAAAACCCTTTCGCAAGTGCTTTGAGCCAACATATGCCCCATCCTGGTGAAAATCCTGATTTTGAAGCGCTTTTAGGCTACATCAAGCAGAGTCGAGGATTTGACTTTACAGGCTACAAGCGCTCTACCTTGATGCGCCGAGTCGATAAGCGGATACAAGCTATTGGCATTGAGGGGTATAGTACCTATCTAGATTATCTGGAAGCTTCTCCAGATGAATTTAATCATCTCTTCAATACGCTCCTCATTAATGTCACCTCATTTTTCCGCGATCGCCGCACCTGGGACTATATTGCCAGCGACATTATCCCTGGTATCCTCAACTTCAAACTCCCGAATGCACCCATACGAGTTTGGAGTGCGGGCTGTGCCTCCGGGCAAGAAGCCTACACGATCGCAATGGTGTTGGCTCAGATCATTGGCATCGAGCAGTTTCGTGAGCGCGTCAAGATCTACGCCACCGATGTCGATGAAGACGCTCTCAATCAAGCTCGTCAAGCCACCTATTCAAAATCAGAGTTAGAGAATTTATCCTCCGAAGAGATCGAGCTATTTTTTGAGCCTCAGCAAAACGCTTATGTGTTTCGCAAAGACTTGCGGCGATCGGTGATCTTTGGTCGTCACGATTTAATTCAAGATCCTCCCATTTCTAGAATTGACCTGCTGACCTGTCGCAACACCTTGATGTATTTCAATGCCAATACTCAAGCTCGTATTGTCAGTCGCTTTCAATTTGCCCTGAACGAGCAAGGCTTTTTGTGTTTGGGCAAAGCAGAAATGTTGCTGGCTTATACCAATGTTTTTATGCCAGTCGATCTAAAGCACCGCATCTTCACTAAAGTCCCCAGATCCAATTCTCATAAGCATCTCTTGGGCATACCAATGGCAAATCAGGACGTGGGTAGCCAACAATCTCTCAGTTCTCGCCTCCGAAAAGTCGCTTTTGATAAGAACCCCCTAGCCTGCTTAGTGATTGATACCAATCGGGTGCTGAGACTGGCCAATGAGCAAGCGCGATCGCTGTTTAATCTGACCCCTCGTGATCTTGGTCGCCCCTTGCAAGACTTAGAAATTTCCTACCGTCCCGTGGAACTGCGCTCTTGTATTGACCAGGTTTACAGTCAGGGGCAGCCGATCACCGTTAGAGATGTGGATTTTTTAACCTTTCATGGAGAAAAAATATTTTTAGAGATCCTGGTAGAGCCGCTGCTAGAAACCGAAAATAATATCTTAGGCGCTAACATCATTTTCACAGATGTCACTCGCTACAAACGCTTGCAAGCAGACCTGGAATACTCTAACCAAGAGCTAGAAATGACTTATGAAGAACTGCAATCCACCAACGAAGAGTTAGAGACCACCAACGAAGAATTGCAGTCCAGCAACGAAGAGTTAGAGACCACCAATGAAGAACTGCAATCCACCAACGAAGAGTTGGAAACCATGAATGAGGAGTTACAGGCGACTAACGAAGAACTCCACACCATCAACGATGAATTGCACCGCAGCAGCGAAGAGTTTAACCGAGCCAATGTTTTCCTAGAATCCATCTTGGGCAGTTTGCGAGGCGGCGTGGTCGTTGTCAACCGCGACTTACAGATTCAAACTTGGAACCACAGAGCCGAGGACTTGTGGGGATTACGCACCGAGGAGGCCCTGGGCCAAAACTTCTTGAATATCGATATTGGTTTACCTGTAGAGCAATTGAGACAGCCCATTCGGGATTGCTTAGCAGGTGTACAGAACGGTAGCAGTCGCTCCGACATCACCCTCGATGCCATTAATCGGCGAGGCAAACAGATTACATGTCGAGTTAGTTGCACCCCCTTAGTGGGGAGCGATCAGCAAATTCAAGGAGTCATTTTACTAATGGAGGAGCGGAGCGAAGGGGAATGATAAATTGCTTCAGCGCTCAGCCCTGCTAAAGCAGGTTTGGTCAGCGGTAAGACAAACCAGAATTTAGCGCCTGCCCCCGGTTTGCTTTCGACTCCCACTTGCCCACCATGGGCGGTAATAATTTGCCGACAGAGATAAAGCCCTAAACCAATTCCAGTTAAGTGAGGATTGTCTAAGCCCCGGACATAGAGCTTAAAGAGGCGATCGCAAACTTCTGGACCCATGCCCACACCGTTGTCTTCTACCGTGCAGCGGATTTGTTTGTCTTCTAGAGCGGCATTCAGGGTTAACTGCACCCCAGGCGCATTGTGCTTCAGTGCATTCGTAATCAAATTTTTGAAGACTTGTTGCAACTGTCTAGCATCGGCCAGCAACGGCGGTAAATCAGGAGGCAATAAATTCTGCACCGTGGCTTGGTTGCGGACCAACAAAGGTTCTAGCTCAGTGAGGGTCTGGTTCACCAATTGGTCCAAGCGCACAGCTTCGTAGGATAAGGCAATTTGTTGCCCTTCACTGGATTGGTCTTCTAGCAGCGAGTTAATCAAATTCAACTGGCGTTCGTTGCTCTGCACCATGCGATCGACCATTGAACGCATGACGGGCACCGAGTCTCCCGGTTTGTTCTGCAAGTTCTTCAAAATTAAGGACATGCCCATGATCGAAGTCCGCACGTCGTGGGAGAAGGCATGGAGGAAAATGTCTTTGAAGTGGTTGAGGTCTTGCAATTCGCGCATTTTTTGTTGCAGTTGAGCGGTGCGCTCTTCAACTTGCGACTCCAAACTGCTGTTCAACGTCTGCACTTGCTGGTAAAGCTGCCCTTGCTGAATCGCGATCGCCACTTGGGTCGCCAGTTGCTCCAGCAAGTTC
>DATNPE010000628.1:0-13656 GCA_036703355.1 Allocoleopsis sp.
ATCCTCCTGTTTACTACATTCCACCTACTGATATTCAGCTCGACTATCTGGTTGCTTCACCCCAATCGTCCTGGTGCGAATGGAAGGGGCGAGCAGGCTACTACACGGTGGCGGTGGGCGATCGCCAAGCCCCCAATGCAGCTTGGTTTTACCCTGATCCGACCCCTGCTTTTGCCGCTATTCAAAATTACGTGGCGTTTTATCCTCACTTGATGGAAGCTTGCTATGTCAACGATGAGCGAGTTCAGCCTCAGCCAGGTAGCTTCTACGGCGGCTGGATTACCTCAGATATCGTTGGTCCCTTCAAAGGCGGAGTGGGAACTTGGGGGTGGTAGCGATGAAAGACATTGACCCTTTAGAAAACCCAGAACTGAAACGGTTGCAGATCTTCTTCTATCTCATCCCCGTCGTTGGGTTTTTTCCGGCGATCTGGACGTTGTATCGCAATGAAGGGGGTCGGCAACGCAAAGCTCTAAGCCGCTTGGTGGTAACCCTCGCCCTAGGCTGGCTGTTTGGGTATATCTTATTAGGCACTGGAGCGCAAACTTCAGAATCTCTCACCTTGCCCTTGCTATTGATGAGCAGTTTGCTCACCTCTGGCTATTTTTTAGTCAACATCTGGTTAATGGTGCGTTTGTGGCAGCGTAAGCCGTTGCGTTTACCTGGGGTCAGCGATTTGAGTGATCGCCTACCTTAAGTAGGAATCTATCTTTGGAAGTGCTGCAAGTCTCTCCCGCGTTTGACGGCAACTCGAAACTTTCCTCGCTACACCTGAATAAGGGGCATCGTAATGTCCAGTTTTGGCACAGAATCCAGGGAATACTGTTAACATGCTGCTGTGAACTGGACGAAGTCTAGGAAACCATTGGGCTGCCAACTCATCTTGAATCTGGACGCTCTCGCAACGAGCCAGACAATAGAAGTTGGGTGTAGAGGTTTCCCAGTAACTCCAGTGACTTCAGCTATCTTTGCCTTAAGTGTGTGTTGAGGAAGCCCGTGTCAACCGAAAAAATTCCTTACCAGCGATCGCTGCCAAAACGTCCTGCTCAACCCGTGTCTAGGAAAATCAAGCAACCCAGTAATACCCGATTGATTTGGCTATTATTTAGCCTAACTGGGGTAGCGATGTTATCGGCCACGGCAGGAGCATTATTGGCTGTATCTCTGGCAACCACACCCCTGATGCAGAGCAAGCTCAGTGCTGAAGAAGCAGCAGTGTTTGGGCAAGGCGAAAGTATTTCCAGCAATACAAACTTCCGTCTACCCCAACTCACTCGCCCAGTCAGCATTCTGATCTTGGGTACCAAAGTTCTTTCCACAGATGTCGAAAATCCACCCGCCTATGCGCGGGACTTAGGTTATCAAGCCACGATCAACTCGTTTGATGGTTTGACTGACACCATGTTGCTTGTGCGGTTCGACCCAGATACCAAGAAGCTGGCCGTACTGTCTATTCCTCGTGACACCCGGACCTACGTCGAGGGATATGGCGTGACCAAAATTAATGAAGCCAATTACTATGGCGGTCCTGCTCTCAGTGCTAAGGCGACGAGCGAGCTACTGGATGGAGTGGGGATCGATCGCTATGTGCGAGTTAATGTTCAGGGAATTGAGAAACTGATTGATGCTTTGGGTGGCGTGACGGTCTACATTCCCAAGGACATGAAGTACCAGGATGACAGTCAGCACCTTTATATCAATCTCAAGGCGGGTAAGCGTCATCTCAACGGCAACCAAGCGTTGCAGTTCTTGCGCTTCCGCTATGACGAAAATGGCGATATTGGTCGCATTCAGCGCCAGCAAATGTTGATGCGAGCCTTGATGGAACAAGCGCTCAATCCTACCACCTTGGCCCGCGTGCCCAAAATCTTGTCTGTGATTCAATCGCACCTGGACACAAACTTGAGTGTTGAAGAATTAATGGCTTTGGTGGGCTTTGCTACTCAAACCAACCGCTCCAATGTGCAAATGCTGATGGTTCCGGGCGATTTCAGTGCTCCCGGCGAATACGAAGCAAGCTACTGGATTCCTGATCATGAGCGCATTCAGTCCATCATGGCGCAGCACTTTAATTTGGGTCTCAGCGGGGCACTGCCGACAAATCCTGCTTACCTGCGAGTGGCAATCCAAGATAGCACCAATGGATCTGCGGCCACAGATGGGGTGATGAATGCGCTGACCCAGGCGGGTTATTCTAATGTCTCAGTGAATGATCCTTGGACTGAGCCTTTGAACGTGACCCGGATTGTGGCGCAACAAGGCGATGCCGAAAGCGCCGAGGCACTACGACAAATTTTGGGCGTAGGTGAAGTGCGGATCGAGAGTACTGGGGCTTTGCAGTCAGATGTCACGGTGCAAATTGGCAAAGACTGGCTGCGACAGCAGAATCGCTAGGCAATACCTGGTTCTGCGTGAGTTGCTGCTTGCGTGGCGATCCACTCCTGCAAGATCGGGTTGACTCGCTCTGGTGCTTCATCTTGGGGGCAGTGCCCCAACCCTTCCAGGGGAATAAATTGCTCAACTTGGGGAAACTTAGCAAACTCCTGGCCCAAGGCGATCGGTTCCCAAGGGTCTTCGGTGCCCCAAAGAATAATGGCAGGACAAGGCAAGATAGGCAGCAAATCTTCTGGTAGGGGTCCTTGGGAGTAGCGAGTAAACGCCAAAAATACTTCGGCTGCTCCTGGATCAACGGTTGGAGCCATTAGCAGATCCACTAGTTCATCTGAAACGGCAGCTGGATCGCGATAGGCTTGCAACAAAATCTTTCGTACTACTTTGGGTTGGGCGAGGCGGCTAAAAAAGAACTGCCCTACCCAGCTCACAGCTAGCAAACGCTGGAGCAGAGGCGCACCCACTCGACGATGCCAGGGTAAGGTAAGCCGTTTGCGATCGTGCAGGAGCCGCAAGGAACAGTTGAGTAAAGCCACGCCTAAGGCAATTTCTGGCCGATCTACGGCTGCTTGCATGACCACAATGCAGCCAATCGAGTTACCGACTAAAAAAGCAGGCCCGCCTACGACTTCCTGGCAGAAATCCGCTACCTGTTGCCCCCAAGTTTCCATCGTGTATTCGATTTGTTGCCCTGGTTGCAAAGGTCCAGGTTTCGGCTTCGCTGACCCACCAAAGCCGATGAGGTCTAAGGCATACACGCGGCAGGTGGCGGCTAGCACTGGAATATTTTTGCGCCAGTGCCCCCAAGATGCCCCAAAGCCATGCACGAGAAGCACGGCAGGTCCGCGATCGCCCTGAGTATGGTAGCAAATCGGAAATCCTTGCCAGTTCCAGGTGAGAGCCGTGGGGCGCGAGTGGGTAGCTGGGGATGAATTGGAAACTGGAAGCATCGTGGAATTGCCAGAAAACGACTTACACAATTGCAGGAACTGCAATCTTTATTCTGACAACATATTTCAGGAGAAGGAAACGCAACTGACTAAAACTGTGGGGATGCGCTTAGAAAGTCTGCAGTCCTGGGAACACTAGCAGCAATGCACCCCAAAGGCTTGGATATGCGACAAGGACCCATCCGCCCCAAAATCAGCACGATGCCTCGTCAGCGGACAGAAGCCACTGTGTATCTAGATGTCTATAAGCTGGTGGTAGAGCGGAAACGGCTGCAACAGGAACTGCAAAAAATTGAACAACGCAGCCAGCAAATTAATCAGCGCATGACCCAGCTCGATCAGCAAATTGCGGAGCTAGAAGCAGTCTTGCAGCAGCTGCGCTCAGGGGTAGCTCCAGAAGCCCGACCGCTTCTCCCCCAAGTCAAAGCCGATCAACCAGAAGCTTTTGACATGCTGTTCTTGGAATATTAGTGACCCTGTGAAACCCTGCCCCTTGAAGCTGCCTATTCTCTGGCTTGGTGTCTTCGTGACAACATCCATGTCCTGCTCAGAATTGCCTCAAACCTTAGTTCTGAAAGACTTCCACGGAGAACATTTCTGTCAGGGTACGAAGATAAGGCAGGAATAGTGCTAGGTGGTCTGGAGCTAAGCGATCGTGCATTTCCCAGCCCATGGTTTGCAGCATGTCTTGCACCAGCTTCCAACTGACGTTTAAGCGGGGGTAGAGCATGACGCAGAGCGGGAAGAGTTCTTGTTGCACCGAGCGAATGCTGTCTTCTAAAATGCACAGGCACAGGTAAACCTGAAACATCTCGACATCCCGGATGCTGGAGACACGGACGGGCGCTGAGTTGAGCAAGCCGCTATAGCTTTCATAGCCCGGATGCGATCGCCCCACTTGATTACAAACAGCATGAGCGATTTTGGTACTGACGGGCAACAAGGCTTGAACTGCGGCCAGTACTGGGGAATTGAGCTCATGTTCTGCCGCTGCTTTGTAAGCGTCCCGCAACGGCATATACATGTGGTCATCCATGACCTTGAAATAAGGCTCTAGTAGCGATCGCTCGGTCGGTGCCAGCTTTTCTAGCAGCATTTTGCCAGTGTAGTGAAACTGCATACTCACAAAACCGATCGCCCGTGGATCTTGAGCTGTATATTTCCGGCGTACCCGACCAAAATCGTTGCCGACCACAACGGATAACCGCCGGGGAGTAATGCGCTCTGCGTAAGCATCTAAGGACTTTTTGAACAAGTTATGCGAATCCGCTGCAATCTGCCACGGATCGATCAAGGTCGGATCAATATCGTGACGCTCAATCTCTTCGGAAAGCAAGGTTTCTGTGGTGGACCAAGCTTGAGCGCTGGCTAAGGTTAAGTGTTTCAGCAGCTTGCTAGCTGTACGCACTCGCCCCTCTTTGGACGTGATTGCGGCCAGATTTTCACTTGCTTTTAAGTGTTCTGTCGTCTCTTTAGAGGTGACAGAGATGACGTACTTTCTAGCCCAAATAGCCGCTAAAGAGTGAACCTTTGCCTCTGGCACTTTAGGGTCCAAGCTATTGGCTGCAACCCGCTGATTGGGAGACGGAAAAGCCTCAAACGATTGCTCTTTAGTCGCAGTAGATGCCAAGGAATGAGTCATTGCCGTATCCACACTTATCAACAGGGTTTTTGAAGCTGGAAACTGAGAAAACTGCGTACTGAATCAATCAGCACCCGCAAGCAAGTAGGAAAGTACGCAGGTATTTACAACTTTTCTGAGAAATACTCTATTGGACATCAAGTATCCTGTATTTTTGCTGAAAAGTAAAACGGGCTGTTGAGAATCTTCAACTGTACTGAATATCTACAAGTGCTACCACTCTCTCCTAGGAGGGAAATTAGCTTTCTAAGGCATGGTTTCTGAGAAAAAGCCATCTTCCTTAAGGTATAAATTGTGGCAATCTGCTCTCACTCTGGTTGCATAAAATCCCTGAAAGAGGAACTAGCAATACTCGCGGAGCGTAGTGCTTCTAGCGCAGATTGCTACACCTTGAACCAAAAGGTTCTTGTACTATTGAGGTGAATTAAGCAAAGTGGCAACTATGAGTGCAGGCAGCAATTCGAAAGCGATTAAGTTTGGTACGGATGGATGGCGAGGGATTATTGCTGACGACTTTACCTTTGCTAATGTACGGCGGGTAACACGCGCGATCGCCAGCTATCTCAAAACTGCTTATTCTCAGGATCGTCCGGTTTTAATCGGCTATGACACTCGCTTTTTAGCTGATCAGTTTGCCAGAACTGCGGCTGAAGTGTTGGCGGAGTTGGGTTGGACGGTCAAAATCGTGGAACGCGATTGCCCCACCCCGGTGATTGCCTACAACGCTCGTCATTTGAACTCGGCTGGAGCACTGATGTTTACGGCGAGCCACAACCCTGCACCTTACTGCGGGATTAAATATATTCCTGACTACGCTGGTCCTGCAACGACCGAAATTACCGATGCGATTGTTGCCAATATTGAGGGGGCCAGTGATGCACCTCCCGCGAGTAGCAACAGCGATCGCATTTCGACCTTTGACCCCAAGCCAGATTATTTAAAATTCATCTATACGCTTTTAGATGTGGAGCGGATTCGCAACGCCAAGCTCAAGGTGAAGTATGACGCGCTCTACTCTACTTCACGGGGCTATTTAGATGAAGTGTTGCAGCACTGTGGCTGTGAGACTGAATCTTTCCACACTTACAGAGATGTGCTGTTTGGTGGCGGGATGCCTGAGCCGAAAGGTGAGCAGCTAGAAGAGTTGGTTGAAGCGGTGAAGCGCGATCAGGCAGATCTAGGTCTGGCTACAGATGGAGATAGCGATCGCTTCGGTATTGTGGATGAGCAAGGCAATGTCTTGACTCCCAATACGGTGCTGCTGTTGTTGGCTCGCCACTTGGTTAAGAACAAAGGTAAGAGTGGGTCGATCGTGCGGACCGTTGCCACGACTCATTTGCTGGATAATTTTGCTGCTAAGTACGGTTTGGAAATCCACGAAACGGCGGTGGGCTTCAAGTATGTCGGTCAGAAAATGCGGGAAACCACAGTGCTGATTGGCGGTGAGGAGTCCGGTGGTCTCAGCATCATTGACCATATCCCCGAAAAGGATGGGGTGTTGGCGGATATGTTGGTGGCTGAGGCGATCGCCTATGCGGGTAAGCCGCTGAGTCAGTTGGTGACAGAGGTAATTGCAGAAGCAGGTGGGCCGCTCTACAACAAGCGCCTCGACTTGCATTTAGAGAACCCCCACAAGGAAGCGGTGCTGGAATCTTTTACCAAGAATCCACCGTCGGAAGTGGCAGGCATTAAGGTGAAGGAAGTGGGTCGCAAGGATGGCATTAAGCTGTACTTGGAAGATGGTAGCTGGGTGCTGCTACGGCCTTCTGGTACGGAGCCGTTGATGCGGGTTTACATGGAGACGAATTCTCCTGAGAAGGAAACTCAGATTGCTGAGCATATGGATCGGGTGATTCATCAGATTCAACCTGTGGGTGTTTAGGTTAAATGCTTGGGGGCACTTGCCCCCAAACCCCCGCTGAGGGACGGCTGCGTCCCCCAGACCCCCTCCAGAGGTAACTCTGTGGTTTTGAGCAAAGCGCCTTGGTCTTCTAATTTCTGACTCCTGGCTTCTGACTCCTGGCTTCTATCTCTTGTCTCCTCCCTTTTCCTCCTTCTCCTCACTCCTCTCCCCTCTCCCCTCACCTCAATGGTTCTTCTCCTCGCCTCTCTAATCCTTACTGCCTGGGTGGTGGCGATCGCCATTATTTCGGTGCAGAATTTTGTGCCTGTTTCGTTTGAGTTTTTGCTGTTTAAGTCGATTGAGATTCCGTTTGGGATTGTGTTGGCGTTTAGTGTAGGGCTGGGTGTGGTTGGGATGGCTTTGGTGCAGTTTCTCTGGGGTTTGAGCAGCGCTGGCCAAGGCTACTCTGCATCTCCAGGCAGTACTGGTGGCAGTGCTCAGGGTGATGAGAGTTGGTCGGAGGATTGGTAATCCTAGGATTTAGAAGTTATTCAATACGCAGGTCGATGGGTAGGCGGGCATAGACGCCGAGCGGGTCGTTGAGGGTTTTTAGGATGGAGAGGTCTTGTTGGACTTTGAGAAATTCGGCGGTGAAGGGGTCGATTTTTTCTTTCGCTTGTTCGGTGGCTTGAGCGGCTGGGTCGCCGACGAGTCTTTTGAGCAGTTGCTCTTCTAAGGTGCGGGTTTTGGGGTATTCCTCTAGTGTCCAGTCGTCTCCTAACTTGGCGCGTTTGGCGGCATCGGCAACGGCGGCGTTAAGACCACCGATCGCGTCTACTAAGCCGAGTTGTTTGGCGGATGTGCCTGACCAGACTCGTCCTTGAGCCAGGGCTGCAACTTTCTGTTTGGGGAGTTTGCGAGATTCGGCGACTTTACTCAGGAAGCGATCGTAGATTTGATCGACGACTCGTTGATGTTGGGCCAGTTCTTGGGGAGTTCTGGGGCGGGTAATGGTTTCGCTGTCGGCGAAGCGAGCGGTCTTGACGACATCCCAGGTGATGCCCTGAGCGTTGGCGAGTTTTTGCACGTTGGGCAGCAGGCCAAACACACCGATGGAGCCTGTGATGGTGTTGGGTTCGGCAAAGATCTGGTCGGCATAGGTGGAAATCCAATAACCGCCGGAAGCTGCCACGTCTCCCATTGAAACGACGATGGGTTTGACTTTCTTCATCAGCACGACTTCTCGCTGGATGACTTCGGAAGCGGTGACGCTACCCCCAGGGCTATTGACCCGAAGCACGACGGCTTTGACATCATCGTTGAGGCGTAGTTCGCGCAGTTGTCTAGCTAAGCGATCGCCACCGACGGAGCTAGGGCCACCGCTACCTTCTACAATGTCGCCTTCTGCATAAACCACGGCGACTTGATTGCTGGAATTCTTTTGGGTGTCTGATTCCACTACTTTGGCGTAGGTGGGCAAGCTGATTTGCCGAAAGGAGCGATCGTCTTCATCGCTTTCGGTCATCTGCTTGAGTTCGGCCACGACTTCATCGAAGTAGGCCACCTTATCGACTAAGCGCCGTTGCAATGCTTCTTCGGCTAAGAGAATGCCTTGAGTGTCGGCGATCGCCTGGATTTGCTGAGGTTGGAGTTTGCGGTCTTTGCTGACGGTGGTGGAGAACTCGTTCCACAGGTCGCCGAGCAATTTGGTGGTTTGTTGGCGGCTGGCGGGGCTTTGCTTGGTGAGAAGAAAAGGCTCGACCGCGGACTTGTATTTGCCGACTCGGGTGACTTGAATGCCCACGCCATATTTCTGCAAAGCTCCAGTGTAGAAGGTGGGCTGGGAACTAAAGCCGTTCAGTTCCATAGAGCCAAAGGGGTTGAGCACTACGGTATTCGCTGTCGAACCTAAGTAATACTCGCGTTCGCCCCATTCCATGTCATAGGCGATAATCTTTTTGCCCTTAGCCCGAAACCGCTCTAGCGCTTCCCGCACTTCTTTCAAGGTCGCCAAGCCAGCACTGCTGCCACTAGGACTCATATTGCCGTACAGATAAAGCGCAATAATGCGGTCATCTTCAGCAGCTTCGTCTAAGGTTTCTAGGACAGTTTTGAGGGAAATTGAGTCATTGCTGTCGTTGGATAAGGCTTCACTAATGGCCTGACTGGTACTGGTTGCGGGCTTGGAATCTGTAATGTCGAGGGATAAATCAAAGGTCAGAACTGACTTATCTCGCACCTGGGGACCAGAATCAACGGAGGCAGCGGCAATGATGAGAAATATCAACCCTCCGACTCCCAAACTGCAAAAAAGAATGAGTCCTGCCAAACTAGCAAAGGTGTATTTGAGAAAGTCACGCATTGAGAGAATCCCTGGCAAAAGTGAATAGCGCCTCAGCAATAACAATTTCCTGAACCAGGAGGATTGTCTATTTCAAGCTTTAGCTAGCTGTATGAAACTTTCTTCTATGCTAATCGCTCTAATTACGGAGTCACGCTCTCAACATTCCCACCTGCTCAGCTGTAATTGCTGAGTTTTAGGCTTTTAACTCTAAGGCTCGCGATCGCTTCAGCGCTTCAATATTGGCGTTGCCTGTACAGAAGAGGACGGTGGCAATCTCAGCCATCAAAATCTCGACTAGTTCATCCAACGCTGCTTCCGATTCACATGCGGCTTGTAAAAAAGGTTGGGCTAACCCTGCTAAATCGGCACCAAGGGCGATCGCTTTGGCGACTTCTAAGCCGTTACGTAAACCACCGGAGGCAATCAGGGGAATGGTTGGGGCGATCGCTCGAATAGTGGTGATGCATTCGGCGGTAGGTAAACCCCAATCGGCAAAGGTTGCACCTAAGCGCCGCTGTTTGGCATCGGTGGCTCGCTCACTTTCGACTTTGGCCCAAGAAGTGCCGCCTGCCCCTGCGACATCAATTGCTTGCACTCCCGCTTCAATCAGCTTCTGCGCCATCGTTGCTGAAATGCCATTACCAACTTCTTTGGCGATCACGGGGACAGGTAACTTCTCACACAAAGTGGCGATTTTAGCTAGCAAGCCTCGGAAGTTGGTGTCGCCTCTGGTTTGCACACACTCTTGTAATGGATTGAGGTGCAGAATCAGCGCGTCGGCTTCTAGCCAATCCACCACTCGTAAACATTGGTCGAGGCCGTAGCTATAGTTAAGCTGGACAGCGCCCAAGTTGGCAAATAGTAGAATGTCTGGGGCTAGCGATCGCACGTTGAAGGTAGGCGCGACTTCTGGGTTTTCTACGGCAACTCGTTGTGACCCTACTCCCATCGCGATCTTGTAGTGCTGAGCGACTGCGGCGAGGCGGTAATTAATGGTTTGGGCTAGCTCGGTGCCGCCCGTCATAGAAGAAATCAGCAGGGGAGCACCCAACTGTTTCCCCAAGAACTGAGTGGTTAAGTCAATGTCGCTACGATCCAGTTCGGGCAAGCAGCAATGGGTAAAGCGATAGCGCTCTAGCCCATTCGTGACTTGGTAACATTGCACATCTTCGTCTAAGCAGATGCGAATGTGATCTGCCTTGCGGGATTGAGTTTCGGTTGGGGAGGTGAGGGGCGCGTTCACAGCTGACAATTTGAATCAAGCAAAAGAGAATTCTTGATCAGAATACCGTGGGATGGCAGCACCCCAAGTGCTTCCTCATATTTGGCAACATCTCCATGACTCATACGCGCACTGACAAAGCAGCGATATGGCTAGCGAGTAATGAGCTCGACTGCATCGCGGCCATCCAAGTCTTGTAGAGACACTTTGACTTTTTCTTCTTTGGCGGTCGGCAGTTTTTTACCTGTAAAATCTGGGTGAATGGGCAACTCTCGATGACCGCGATCGACCAAAACGGCTAACCAAATTTCTGCGGGCCTGCCATAGTCGTTCACCGCGTTCAAGGCAGCTCGGATGGTGCGTCCTTTGTAGATCACATCATCCACTAAAATCACGGTCTTGCCAGCGAGATCAAAGGAAATATCGGTTCTATCGGGAGTTCGGACGCCAATTTCGTCTAAATCATCTCGGTAAAACGTGATATCCAAAGCTCCCACGGGCACTTGCACTTGCTCCAACATCTCAATTTGACGAGCCAAGAGATGGGCTAAAGGTACGCCTCGTGTCCGAATTCCTAGTAAAACCAGATGAGACAAATCATCGGCTTTTTCGACAATTTGAGAAGCCAGTCGGGTTAAAGTCCGACGTAATTCCTCAGCTGAGAGAATTTCAATGATTTCAGAGGCCATAAAGTTTCACTAGGAGCTGTATTCGCTAGAAACACCCGAAGCGGCTTAGGCAAAGTTTAGGACAACTCGCGTATAGAAGGAACTATCCCAGACCACAGAATTAAGCTGCCAATTCCCAGTCCTAGCCACAACAAAAAGCTGATGCGGGTGAGTCTGAGGGCTTGGTCGATCCGTTCTGGTGTAATGGGCTGACTGGGTTCGCCCAATAAAGGTTTGTGCTTGACCACGCCGCGATAGCTGTTGCTGCCTCCGACTTGTACCCCTAAAACTGCGGCATAGGCACATTCGCTCCAGCCAGAATTGGGACTAGCATCGGCGATCGCATCTCTTCGGCACAATCGCCACACATATCCTGGTTGTCCTGAAAGCAAGGCCAGGGTCAACACAACCAGACGACAGGGGAGCCAAGTTAACACATCTTCCATCCGGGCACTAAACCAACCCAAATGGGTGTAGGGTGCTTCTTTATAACCCACCATTGAGTCTAAAGTGCTGGCCGCTTTGTAGGCGATCGCCAGAGGTACCGCTCCCACACCAGGCAATGCAGCACCGAGCAGGGCATAGAACAAAGGAGCCATCACGCCATCGGTGGCGTTTTCGGTCACTGTTTCCAGCACCGCTCGCAGTACTTCCAAGTCTGATAAATTTTCTGTGTCTCGGCCCACATAAAAGCTCAACCGAGTTCGCGCCCCTGCTAAATCTCCGCTCACTAGTGGCTGCAACACATCTTCTGCTGCTGCTCTTAAACTGCGACCCGCAAAACAGGAGGCTAACAAAATACTTTGCGCGACAATTCCTAACAATGGATGCACCGAGGTTGTTCCAGTCGCGATCGCCCAACCAATCAAGCCGCTGCCAATCACCAGTCCTAGTCCTAAAAACACGCCTGCCACTCGCTGCCCTAGAGGTTCTTTGAGATAGCGAAACACTAATGCTTGATAACGCGCGATCGCCCAGCCCATGACTCGGACTGGGTGAGGCCAGCCCCACGGATCACCAATCACATAATCGATGAAAGCCGCGATCGCTAACACGAAAAGGGCGATCGGCAAGGAGGTTATGAATAACTCAAAGACGGAGGAAAACAACTGCGAAAAAACCCTCCAAAACTAATGCGATCGAAGGCAAAAAAGGGGTATGGCCCATCGGAGTGTACCTGGCTTTTTTGGGCACAATCAACAGATGCATCTACTCTCACAGGAAGTTTAATTGCCCATGTCTTCCCATCAACTCGTTCCTATCCAGTCTGATGACGGCACCATCATCTATATCGAAGCTCAAGAGAACGTGGATAATTTGCCCATCTCAGGCACATCACCCTTCGCAAGCGGCGAGGAAGTTGAGCAAAAGCGAGGTGGAGGAAAAGGATGGCCTGGGACTGGTGCTAAGCCTGTCAATGTTCAGAACTCGATGCAGATGGTGCAGAATACCCTCCGCAGCTACACGGCTTACACACTCAACGCCTTCAAGAACTTTGGCGCGGGCAATATTGATGAAGTCACGTTGGAGTTTGGCATCAACTTTAGTGCAGACGCGGGCGTGCCCTACATTGCCAATGGCAAAGCCCAAAGCAGCATGAAAATTACGGTCAAGTGCTCTTACAACAATCCAGCAGACAAGGCCGAGGCAGCGCCGACCGAGGAACCCGTGCCTCAGGCGCTCAATAGTCCTCCCCCTGCACAACTCACGGAGCTAGCTGCTCAACAAGCCTATGGGGAAGTCAGCCGCCAGCTCCACAATCATCAGAACTCTTTCAGGCAGCCAATTTAGCCAATGCTTAGGTGACTGCAATTCAGTACAGTCACTCCGATACTGGTGATAAATATTGCCAGATTACCGATTTAAGCAATCTTAGAGTCAATCCCTGATCTACAAAAAGATCTAAAAAAGGGGTTGACTCCTATTTTTTAGGGCTAAGGTTAAACCACGAAACTGGTCGATTCTCCTTGAGCGGCTTGCCAGCTTCGGGCATCATAGTAAAGGTCTTCTAAGGAAATACTGTATAGCGCTTCTTTGAGCTTCTGATGCAAGCGATTCCACAGAGTAAAGGTCACCCAATCTTCTGCTTGCTCTGCATCGGGTGCATAACGTGGCAAGGGTTGGATAGTTTCGCCGACAGCTTCTAAAATTTGCCCTAAAGAAATTTGGGCAGGCGATCGCGCCAGTTGGTAGCCACCTTGCGCCCCTCGTAGAGAGTTCACCAATCCCGCTCGCCGCATCTCAATCAATAGCTTTTCTAGATAAGGGGCGGGCAGATCTTGGCGACGGGCGATCGCGTTGACAGAGGTAGGGCCATAATTGGGTTGCAGGCTTAAATCTAGAAGCGCTTTGACGCTGTAATGACCACGGGTTGTGAGCTTCATGGCTGCTAAAAACGGGGTTTGCGTGCCATCCTGCGAGACCAATCACTTCAATAATCTTGAGAAAAATCTTGCAGTTATTCTCTCTAAAGTGGATGGCAAACCTAAATAACAATGTCACGCTTAATAGTAGAATGCAGTAATTTGTGCCGATTTTATTGAAAGCAAGCTCTACTTTATCGATTTCGGCTCACTGACAAGCTACAGTCCAGGAT
>DATNPE010000629.1:0-15115 GCA_036703355.1 Allocoleopsis sp.
CAACTTAGTGGCGACTCTAGCCGCATAGGGCTGAATCAAAGACCAAATGAGAGGCGAGAGCCAACCGCGTAAGGTCACTGAGTAGGAGACCTGAGTGCCACAGACAGTGGATGCAATCTGGTAAGTGACTCGCTCCTCTACTCCAGGGATGGCTAGAATGCGGACACTGAGTAGCTCTCCAGGATTAACTCGCTCTACAAAAATTCGAATTGGAATGGGACTCAAGCGCGTTACGGCTCGGTAAATTAAGCCTGGTTTAACAACTAAGCCATGCGGGACATCGGTACTAGCCAAAAGCGGGTGCCAAGAAACATCGGTCAGATCACCAATTTTGCGCCAAAGTTCTTCAACCGATGCCGTACTGATGGCCTGATAGGTTCTGGCTAGAGAATATTGAAACTTGATTCGGTGACGTCGCAGCCGTCGTTTCGTCCAAAAATTTGCCATTTTTATCCCCGCATCAAGTCACTTCAACAGGTTGGGATAGCGCCGGTCGCTACCTCGTTCGATGCCCTCATTGCGATCGCTAGCCTGGAATTAGCCATCATAACGACTGAATTAAGCGAGTGCGATCGAACTAAAGATAGATCAAGGATTTACTGCTCGCCTGTATTAGGGTTGCGGTGGCAGCATCAGCTTTGTTAGCACCTGAAGTCTGAATCCATCTCTAGGATCCAACTCTAGAACCTTGATTTCAGGGTAGCCTAGGAAAATAGTGACGCTTTAGATAGAACGAATCGGTAATGTTGTAAAAACGTATCAACTTTGCCAATTTTGTTCTGCTATCTGTTAAGCTTTTTGCGATTCTCTCGATAAAACTCTATAGAAGTTTACGCATCGAAAGACTTCAAAGCCTGGTCTTGAATCATTTCACGCCACCTCCCTCAACTTAGCTCAGTCAAGGTTTAGGCTTGTTTCCACTTTTAACTTCTGTTGAGATTCCAGCACGCTAGCCAAAATTTTTAACGGTAACTGCACTGAAGGTTATGACTACTTCTTCCACTCCTGAGGCAACTGCATCTAAACTGAATCTGCCAACTGACTCCCGCCAGCGAGTTAGCCAATTCTTGAAAGACCTGCAAGACCAAATTTGCCAGGGTTTGGAACAGCTAGACGGGCAAGCAACTTTTCAGGAAGATGCTTGGGAACGGCCAGAAGGCGGTGGCGGGCGATCGCGCGTCATGCGAGAAGGCAGAGTATTTGAGCAAGGCGGGGTCAACTTCTCAGAGGTTTGGGGTTCCCACTTGCCACCTTCTATTCTGGTGCAACGTCCAGAAGCGGCAGGCCATCAGTTTTATGCCACAGGCACTTCAATGGTGCTGCACCCCCGAAACCCCTACATTCCTACGGTGCATCTCAACTACCGCTATTTTGAAGCTGGCCCCGTTTGGTGGTTTGGCGGCGGCATTGACCTCACCCCCTACTATCCGTTTGCCGAAGATGTGGTGCATTTCCACCAAGCCCTGAAGCAAGCTTGTGATGCCCATCACCCTGAGTATTACCCCACCTTTAAGTTGTGGTGCGACGAATACTTCTACTTGAAGCATCGCCAAGAAACGCGCGGTGTCGGTGGCATCTTCTTTGACTACCAAGATGGCCTCACCAACCAGCTATATCGTGGGCCAGCCGCAGAAGGCCCCGCCGCACGCCACAGCGCTCAGGTGGGTAACGTTGGCGAGCGGAGCTGGGAAGAGTTGTTTAGCTTTATTCAGTCTTGTGGTCAGGCGTTCTTGCCTGCTTACGTGCCGATCGCAGAACGGCGACAAAACACTGAGTATGGCGATCGCGAGCGCAATTTCCAACTCTATCGTCGCGGTCGTTACGTCGAATTCAACTTGGTCTACGACCGAGGTACCATTTTTGGCTTGCAAACCAATGGTCGCACTGAATCAATTTTGATGTCGCTGCCTCCTCTCGTGCGCTGGGAATATGGTTATGAACCAGAACCCAACACCCCCGAAGCAGACCTGTATCAAACTTTCCTGAAACCGCAGGATTGGGTGAATTGGTTTTCGTCTAGCTCCAACAGCTAAGGTAAACTACGGGAGGTAGGTAAATTAAGCGTCAGAAATTTTTTAAAAGTATGTTATAAATTTCTGTCACCTGCCAACTATAGATAAGGCGCAGCTCGTGCCTCATCCGGGGAGTCTACAGACTTAACAATGGCTGGTCACTAATCAACCTACTTCTCAGTAGCTCAATCTGTTTTGAGTTGCCGCTGCTGCTGATTCTCTCAAGGTTGGTTGATAACTGCCAGCCCATTTACCCAAATACCCATTATTGCTAGGGGAGGATCGGCGATCCCAATGGAGCAGAGAACTTACACAACCCAAGATGGTACCACTGTCATTGTCTTAACTCCCACTGGACGCTTAGACATTACAACCGCTTGGCAATTCCGCCTCAAATTACAGGAGTGTATTTCTAAACTCAGCCGTCATGTGGTGGTGAATTTAGGCCAGGTGAACTTCATTGATAGTTCTGGCCTCACCTCTCTGGTCGCCGGGATGCGCGATGCAGAGAAGGTCAAGGGCAGCTTCCGGATTTGTAATGTGCATCCAGAAGCCAAACTTGTCTTTGAAGTCACCATGATGGACTCAGTGTTTGAAATTTTTGAAACTGAGGAAGAAGCTCTAGAAGGAGTCCCTAGAGGGATTGCCAGCTAAAAGATCGATTCGATCGTTCTGATTGAATCGTTGGTTTGGCTGTGCCCTTAAAGCGCCAGTTCATTGGCAAAGTCTTGGCGCTTCGTAAATTCGTATGCTCCCCAAATGGCTCCCCAAAGCACCTGCCCGGTGGCTGGGTCTACTCCTTTGTCATAGCTCAAAAATGTCTCTGGGGTGGCTTCAAAGCCGAGGGATACCTGACGAATTTCGTCTTGATACGTGAAGCAACAGCGGGCATCCGGTAAAAGGGATGCTGTGAAGCGGTAGCTCTGGGGGGCTGTGGGTTGAACAGTCACTTGCAGGAGGCATCCTGGTAACAGCTCAAGCTGCTCAGAGGCAAAAGTTTGTAGTTGAGCT
Source organism: Allocoleopsis sp. (assembly GCA_036703355.1). Lineage (GTDB taxonomy): Bacteria > Cyanobacteriota > Cyanobacteriia > FACHB-46 > FACHB-46 > Trichocoleus. The sequence goes on from DATNPE010000629.1 coordinate 3,024, forward strand.
GGGTCGCGGCCTGCTCCCCGCACTGCCCCAGGAGATTTGGGCATATAGTATTGCACTTGTAACTGATCAGCCGATGGGCCTTGCTGTAGACGCATGACTCTGGGTCGATAGGGCTGATCTAAGTTGACAATATTGGCTTGCTCCGCAAATAAGGTAATACTGTCGTCGGTAAACAGGGGCACAGGCCGTTGCCACAACCGTAAATGCACGAATCGAGCAGGCTCGGCGATCGCTTGAGCGCGATTATCAAATTCACCACAAAGGTAGTGGGCTAGGGCAATTAATTCAGGTGAGAATTTCATGATCGATGAGTCACTGTAATCTCGAATTGTAGAATACAGAGACAGTTACCTTCGATTGGCGTGGGGTTGCCTTGGCAAACTTCCCGTCAAGCGAGACAATGAAGTTACTGATCCCCTGAATGCTTCCTGTGAATAACGTTCGCACCGTTTCAGATACTAAGCGCAATTTCTACACGGTTCACACCCGTCCCATCAACTCGATTTATCGGCGGGTGGTGGAAGAGTTGATGGTAGAAATGCACTTGCTTTCGGTCAATGTTGACTTTCACTACGACCCTATCTACGCGCTGGGGGTTGTGTCTTCTTTCGACCGTTTCATGCAAGGCTATCGTCCAGATCCAGATAAAACCTCAATTTTTAATGCCCTTTGTCAAGCTTTAGGTGCTGATCCTCAAAAATATCGTCAAGATGCTGAGCAGTTACAAGCTTTAGCGGCTCAGATGTCTCCGCAGGAGTTGACTGCGCCCACCGGACAACTCGCAAGCTTGCCAGGTGGTCAAATGCTTCAGGAGACGCTGCAAGCGATCGCGGCCAACCCTAAATTTAAGTACAGTCGCTTATTTGCGATCGGTTTATTCACCTTATTGGAAACCGCCGATCCAGAACTGGTGAAAGACGAGAAACAGCGAACGGAGTTCTTGAAGCAAGTCAGTGCCCAATTGCACTTGCCAGAAGACAAGGTGCAAAAAGACCTGGAACTCTACCGCAGCAACCTAGAAAAAATGGTGCAAGCTCAGGCTGCGCTCCAGGATATCCTAAACGCCGATCGCAAACAGCGAGAGCAACGGGCCCAGGCGAAGGGCGAGGCCAGCGTGCCGTCCGATGCTCCTAAAGACGAAGCCCCCTCTGCTTAAATCACTGTTACGCCTCTTGCTCCCCTTCCCTAACAGGGAAGGGGCTGGGGGTTAAGTCTTTAAAGTTCGTACTGAGCAAAATTAGTTTCGTATATCCTAGCTAATCACTAACTCAGCGACTAGTTGCTGACAAAGTAGATTCAGCGATCGCTCATTGTTGTTGATGGTGGCTTGAGCAATTTGCTTGAGAAACGCAATATTGGTTGGGCTAGCATCATCCATATGGTTACCGCGATCGCGCTTGCCAAGGGCATTTAGTGAGGCCTGGAAGCGATAGTAGCGCTGCGAGCCATCATCAAGAAGCTCTTGTAGTTGATAATCAACGGTGTCACTAACCCCATCTGACACAATATTAAAAATTGGTCGTGCCCACTCTAGCAAGCCCCAATTCTTGATTTGAGCATAATTAAGGCTGGTTGTCAGTTCTCCAGTACCGAGCGAAACTACCAGAAAATCGTGAGCTTCGGGGTAGTTTTTTCGAGCCTCTACATAGGCACACATGGCGGGATTGTTGGCAAAGACACCGCCATCAATAAAGGTAGAGGGGACTAAACCCTGTTTTGATTTGGCTTGTAATGGCTCGAAGTAGGTAGGAGCCGCCGCAGTAGCACGGGCAACAGTCGCCATGGGAAAGTCGCGATCGCCATCTGCCCTGGCTTTGCGGCTCTTGAAAAAGTAAGGATGACGCAATTCGGTATCGTAGCTGGGGATGAGAACTGTTCTGAGCGCTTGGCTCAGCATAGCATCGCCAAAATACTGTTTTAGAACCGTCTCGATACCAATGGCTGGATACTTTTGGTTGAGTAAACTGCGTAATTTAATCCATGAGGACTGCGGAAAAATCCGTTGTCCTTCGGCTTCGTATAACTGCACAAGGTTCGCGGCGGCATAGGCAGGTTGACCGCTAGTGTTGGGCTTGGTCAAACCTAAAGCTAAGATGCCACCTGTTGAGGTGCCAGCAATCACATCGAATAATTCAGCGATCGCTCGGCCTGTGCGCTTTTCGATTTCAGCTAGGAGCATCGCTGGAATGATTCCTCGGATGCCACCCCCATCAATGGCTAAAACTTTGATCAGGCGAGACATATGCTTTTCCCAACACTCACGAGCTTGAATGGGTTGAGTCCTACAGCCAATTCCTAAAACTACTGGGTCTACTCACTGCTGGCTCTAGAGAACTCACGGAACCGCGATCGCGATTCATCAAGTTTCTAGTCAACAGTAACTAGACCCAGTAAAAAATGACCCAGCCGACCATCGCAGCTAGGCGTTAAATTTAGCGTCTGCCGCGCACAGGTACCTTGTTCAGGTAGTCAATGTCAAAAGCAGAGAGCCGTTGAGCATAGTTTCCTTTGGGCGCAATCGAAGCTGCCACTTCCCGGAAGCGACGAGGATCACCTTCGGGCAGTTGACGATCTTGGAACTTGCGAGTGTAGAATTTCTCCAAGGTAATGCGCCAGTCGGTGGTAGCGGTGCCAGCCACTTCACGGTAGTCTTCACCATAGCGAGGCAGGAAGGTGAAGGGACGATTTTGCATCCGCTTACGCTGGTAAGGCACCGTGTTGTCGCCAAAGTTTTGAGTGTACTCTTCACTGTCCACCAGGGCATCGACGAAGCCGTGGAAGCCTAAAGTACCAATTTTCACCGACCAAGCGATTTTTTCCTCTTGGTTGTAGGGTTCACGACCCAACAAGCGCTTGAGGCAAACTTCTACTAGGCGATAGTTATCGTTCACGCCTACAACCAAGGTGTAGAAGCGCTCTGATTTGGCTAATTCCCGGATGAAGTCACGCACGGTAATAGAACCGTTTGCCAAGCGAGTTTCTAAGGTCACTTGACGGTTGAACTTCAGCACTAGCTGTTCGTTAAAAACTTGGCGATAAGCGGCCCAAATCAACTGACGCAATTCTTCGGAAGAATTGACGTTTTCCATCCGGTAGATGTAGGGGGTATCTTCGTTTTGGTCAGAAACACCAAAGCTGCGAACCCGGTGATTTGGGGCTGTTGGTTTGTATGCAAGTAACGGCAATGCCATGCCAGAATCTCCCTTATGAAAATAGTTAAAAACTTACAATGCCTGGAGCGTGTAAACTGGGTCACCTGCAAACTGTATCGCTAGAGAAATTTCCCAATTCCACGCCTCTCTTGGATTGTACGCTTTTAGCGGATCGGAAAACCAGCGGATGTGTTAATCGAAGCGGGGGTGCCTGTAGGCTGGGCGTCGCGAGTGGTATCCGGAATTTGGATGTTATCAGTCCGCACAGTGACAAACTTGGCTTGGGTCAGCTTGAGCGATCGCGCCATCTCCAAGAAGTTGTTGATATCGCCCCACTTGTAGCGTCTGCCCTCAACCTTGTCACGCCAGTAGCTGCTATAGCGTGGCGTAACTAAGTTGAAAGGACGGTCCTTAAAGCGACGGCGTTGATAAGGCACCGTGTTGTCACCAAAGTTTTGGGTATATTCTTCGCTATCGAGCAAAGCATCCACAAAGCCACTAAAACCTGCGGTGGCGATTTTAATGGACCAAGCGATTTCTTCATCTTTGTTATAGGGAGCACGGCCCAACAAGCGTTTTAGAGTTAGCTCTACGACGCGGTAGTTGGAATTGGTTTCGACCACGAGCCGCCAATATACCTCGGATTTGGCCAAGCCTCGGATAAAGTCACGGACGGTAATTGCCCGATTTTTGAGTTGAGATTCTAAAGCGATTTGGCGGTGGTTACGGAGGGTTTCATGCTCGCTAAAGACCTGACGGTACGCGGCCCAGATAATTTCTTGGATATCAGTGCTGGAGCTGCCGCTCTCTAGCTTGTAGATGTCGGAATTATCTTCGTTGGGGACTTCGTAACCAGCAACCCGCTGATTTTGAGAAGAGGGTTTGTACTCTAGTAGAGGAATTGACATCGGTAAACTCCTTAATAGTCTTGCAATCGATCGTCCCGATGCAGCTAGTTGAGAAACGTAGACTGATTAGACCTTGGGTTGACCCGGAATGTAACGATAGGGTAGGGCTACATTCGTCCGCTTCACGGTGGGGGGTGGTGTCACATCAGCAGTGGCAGTAGAAGTTTGGTCTGCTTTGTAGCTGGCTGCAACAGAGCGGGCTTGGTCTGTGGTCCGCTGATAGCTGACTTGGGGCACCAAGATGCCTTGAGCCATATTCAGGAAGTTGGCAGGAATGCCTTTGCGAATCACTTGCATATCGCGATCGCCCGCTTGGTACTGGCGACCTGTCGCAAACGCGCTACCGCCAACGAAGCGAGAAATTAATCGACCGCGCCAGTACTCGCTGTAGCGAGGCGTAACCAAATTGAAGGGTCTACCTTCCATGCGTCGCCGCTGGTAAGGCACGATGGAGTCCCCAAAGCTTTGGCGGTATTCATCGCTGTCTACTACCGCATCAATGAAGCCGTGCAAACCTTTGGTGGCAATGACGATGGACCAAGCGATTTGCTCATCTTTGCTGTAGCTTGCCCGTCCTAAAAACCGCTTGAAAGTGATGTCTACCAAGCGATAGTTAGAGTTGGTGTCTGCGACTTCGCGGCGGTAGACATCTGATTTGCCCAAAGCTCGAATAAATTCACGCACCGAAAGCTGGCGGTTACGCAGCTGCGACTCCAAAGCGATTTGCCGATAGTCTTCCAGGATTAGGTGTTCACTGAAGATCTGGCGATAGATAGCCCAAATCAATTCTTGAACATCGGAGTCCGAGGAAGTTTCTGTTAGACGATAGAGATGAGGAGCATCTTCATTAGGCACCTCGAAACCAGGAACCCGCTGATTCTGGGTTTTGGGTGCAATTTCAAGAAGTGGAATAGACATAAGTACCGTTTACCACTGTATCGAGTAACAAAAAATGACAGCCGATCGTTAGTGACCGATCGCTGCCAAGTGATTGCTCAATGCCTTCAGCTGCTGTTGAGCCATTGCAGCTCTAGCACAAACAGCCAAATCGGCATCGGTTTGAGCAATGTGATTGAACTGGGCTAAGATTCGTGCAGCCAACTCTCCTGCAGTGGCCTCTCCGGAGGAGGCTAAAGCTTGGAGCCCAACGACTGCTGCATAACGAATATCCCAATCTGGATGCTGGGCTAGTCCCAGCAATGTCTGTAGTGCCCGATTTTGAGCATTTTGGCGTTGCTCGGTGGGGAGGTGAGACCAGCGCAACTGACCAATTCCTTTCGTTGCCGCTCGACGTACACTGGGCGCAAAGTCAGTTTCTGCCGCATTAATGAGAAAATCTAAAGCCTGTGGGTCAGCGATCGCTGCTAAAGCTCGAAATGAGTAAGCCCTCGCACCATAGTTGTAATCGTCCAAGCGTTCCATCAGCGGTTGCACCGCCACTTCTCCTAATGCAACTAACCCTTGCACGGCAATCACAGCTGCTTCTGGATTGTTATAGCCTAAGGCGGAAATAAGCGTGGGAATGCCTGCCTCTAGGCGTGCTTCTGCCAAGGCTCGAACTGCACTCACTAAACTTGCGGGAGAGGCCGCTTGTTCAACAGCGCGAATCAGATCAGAAGCACAAGCAGAATTGGTCATGGCTGTATGAGGTTCAAAAAGATGGGCAATGGATCTCACGAAAATCAGCACCGGAAGTGCTTGATGCTCCTGAAATCTGCAACCGTCTACAGCAATGAGTCTATTAAGTTCATGACTCGCTCGGTAGACGGGGAAACCAGGACAGCCTCTAGTTGCTGCTTAAGATGGTTCTCTAGCAAGCTTTTGAGGGCCATTACTTTAAAGCTATTTTCGACAGCAGCTTGGGCGATCGCCTCGGCCCCAGCCAGATAGCCGCTAGCACCTAGGTCCATCAGAACTGTACGCCGTGTTTTGAGATCACAGCTATCTAACGCCTGTACTAAGCGTTCGCCATAGACTGACTCCTGCGTCAGAGCATACATGGCTCTCGCTGCTGCGTGCTTGACCCGTACGGCTGGATGTTCTAGAAAAGGCCGAATCAGAGGCACTGCTTCAGATGCATTCAACAGCCCAAGCGCTTCAATAATGGCTTCGGCGGGTTGAGTGAGATGCGGTTTACCAGGCTCCGGCTGAACTGCTGCCACTCCCCCATGCAATAGCTGCATCAGGGCGGATACACAAGTGCGATCGCCCAGCATCCCTAACGACTGTGCAGCAGCTTCTCGCACATAGTAGTCTGAGCATTCTAGGCAACGCAGCAAGCCTGGGACAGCTCGACAATCCGCCAGTTTGCCCAGAGCGCGGGCAGCATTACGCCTCAGCGGGTACCCCCCCAACTCAGTGCGATCGGCTTCATCTTCTAAAGCCAAAATTAAAGCATCGACTGCTTGAGCATTACCCCTAGCGAATTTTCCTAACCACCAAGCAGCATAATAACGGAGGCTTAGATCGGGATGGCTGAGATTCGCGATCGCCTGTTCAAGGGTTAAGGCTTCACCATTAGAAGGCTCAGCCGACTGTGACTCGGATTGCAAAGGCTGCTCAGTGCTGATTTCCAACATGGGTTTAACACAAGGAATCGAGACAGAAAATCACACCAGAATTAACCTTTGGAGGCAGGTGTAGCTTCTGCATTATTTGCGTCTGTAGCCTTCGCGTCTTGATGGGCCGCAGTCGCTTCAGATTTAGCTTGAGGCTGATCAGCGCTCAGAGGCTGGATACTGACAATTTTGCCGCCCAAACGATTGATCCGCTGCATTTCCTCGTTCATGCGGTTGTAGGAGACCGAAATAAATGTGCTCCCACTACGACGAATTGGATAGCTCAGCTTATCGGAACGGTAAGTTTGACGCAGCCCTTGTACTTCTACGCGAAACATCCGGCTCGCTGCATCACTTAATCCTGCGCTACTTCCCAGGGCAGTTTGACCAAACATTGTTGAATGACTCCCTCAATCAAAACCTAGAATGTCAGCTTTCTGCTAGTTTCATCTAGGGATGAATCAGCCGGGAGCGAATCCTCAGTAGACTTCACTCCCTAATCTATTAAGCAGAGATAGAGGTAATGTTGACGATTTTGCCGCCCAAGCGGTTGATTCGCTGCATTTCCTCGTTCATGCGGCTGTAAGGAACCGTCACAAAGGTGCTGCCGCTGCGGCGGATAGCGTAGTTTAGCTTGTCAGCTTCTTCATTCTGACGCAGTCCTTGCACTTCAAACCGAAACATCCGGCTCGCTGCATCGCTAACTGAAGCTTTTCCTAGAGCAGTTTGACCAAACATCGTTACAATAGCTCCTATGACGTTGAACTAATTTCTTTCAGGCAGTAATGGCAAGCTCATTGATTTGATGCCTGCCATTACAGTCTTTTCTTAAGACTCAGTCCACTGAGAGATTAGCTGTAAACAGCATTAAGCAGGGGTGACGCTGACAATAGTGCCGCCCATGCGATGAATTTGCTGCATCTTGGGTAGCATCTGTTCGTAGGGAACAATGAAAGCAACACTGCTACGGCGAACTTTAGGATAGCCAGGATTGCGAATTCCGGTCACTTCTAGGCGATAAACCCGACCACTTTCGCCCCAGGAGCCACCCAGTGCTTTGTTGGGAGTGTCATCACCTACACTGCTGAAGAAGCTCCGACTGCCATCGCCCGTGGGTTTAACAATCGTAGAAGCTCGGTTCTGAGCTAATTCGCGGAATAGATGGGGTGCTTTGCCTTCTACTTGAGCGCGATCGCTGTTGGCGTAACCTCTGTAGAGGCGGAACATGCGAGTAAAGCCTGTTGTTCTTACACCTGGCTCAACTGAAAAGCCACGATAGTAAGGTACAACGTTGTTGCCAAAGCTGTCTTCGTATTCGGTGCTGTCGATGTAAGAATCGATTTCAGCGTCATACCCCTTTTCATTGTAGAGATTGAGATGATAGTTGATCTCATCTTCTGTGTAAGGAGCACGACCCAATAAGTGCTTGTAATTTAGTTCAATAAAACGAGTATTGGAGTTAGAAAAAAGAAACTTGTTCTTATACAGATCGGACTTTGCGATCGCCCGAACAAACTCCCGCACAGTGATGTTACCTTGCCGAAGTTGTGACTCAGCATTGACAAGGCGCTCAGACTTCATGATGTAGTCATTGCCCAAGACCTGACGATAAGCGGCCCGAACGACTGCTTGTATGTCATCTTCTGTCCAGTCTGGACGCAACTCTACCCTAGATGCATCAAATGCAGAAACACCGAGCTTCCCTGCTGCCGCCAAATTAGCTGCTACCAAACCACTCATGTATGCTCTCCCAACACAACAGAGTTCTTGAAAATTCTTAAGATTTTTATACTTAAGTGAAAAAACAATGCCCGGGAAGATAAACAACTGCTAACTCTTCGCCAGCACTTGCATATCTTTCCGGGCCATGCGTTCAATTAGCTCAGGGCGTTGATCGCGTAGTCGATGTAAGCGTTAGCTTCTACAGCAGCTTGACCAGTGATACCGTGGTTGGCTTTGATGTGCTTCAAAGCTTCAACGTACCAGCTAGGAGACAAGTCGAAAGCACGGTTGATTTCATCCAAACCAGCAATCAAGTACTCATCCAAAGGACCTGTGCCACCAGCAACCAAGCTATAGGTGATGATGCGCAGGTAGTAGCCGATGTCACGAGCACACTTGGACTTACCACGAGCATCAGAAGCAAAGTTGTTGCCAGATTGCTGAGTGGTGTAAGGGAACTTTTGGTAAACAGCGTTAGCTGCACCATCCACCAGTCTTTGAGCGTTGCTGGTCAACGCACGAGCAGCTTCCATCGCAGCAGCAGCGCGCTCATAGCGACCATATACTTGGTGCATTTCAGCGTTGCTGAGAAAACGGCCTTGGGTATCTGCTGCAGCGATCGCTTCGGTAATGGGGGTCTTCATAGTTGCGGTATCTCCCTAAATATCCTGTTCTGCAAAGTTTTTGTAGAAACGTGATCCGTTACTGAGTTAAAACAGGGCTAAATTAGCCAACAGCAGCAGCAGCGCGATCGAAGTAGCTAGCGAGTTCGGACATCAATGCACTGCAATCGCCCTTGGTGATACCGTTGGGATCGTTAGCAACCGCAATTGCAGCATCTTTCATTTTTTGAACGCCAGCAGCAACAGAACCACCGGGTACACCTAGAGCTTGGTAGGTCTCACGGAGGCCATTCAAGCAGCGATCGTCGAGAACACTGGAATCACCAGCGATGGTTGCGTAGGTTACATAACGCAAGATGATTTCCATGTCGCGGAGGCAAGCAGCCATCCGACGGTTGGTGTATGCGTTACCGCCGGGTTGGATCAGTTGAGGCTGCTCTTCGAACAAAGCACGAGCTGCATTAGCAACGATGGTGGAGGCGTTGCCAGTGATGCGGTTAACCACATCAAGACGCTTGTTGCCTTCCTTAACCAAGTTGCTCAGAGCATCTAACTGAGCGGTGCTGAGGAATTCGCCCTTAGCATCAGCCTGAGAAACAACCTTGGCGAATGCATCTAACATGGACTTTTTCTCCTAAATTTGACTTGAGTTTGAATCTGATTCAGAGCTGGGATATAGTTCAGCCATTTCAAGCTGCTCAGACAGCCTAGAAAGGTGCGACGGACATCAACCAAAACTTTTAAGCTCTCTCACCCTTATAGCTTGCCCCTGAGGGTAAACGGTAAAGGTTGTTTAAGAAATCTGAGAAAATTTCATTTTTGTATGAGAGAACCCAAAACTCAATAAATCGGTGCCTTGGTCAACTTTTGCCTGTCGTTTATACCCTTCAGGTTATTTTTATACACCGCGACAGAGCCTTTGTTTGTTACAAGTTATTAAAAGCGGCAAACCTATGCGAACGATTAATTCAAATCCTTATCAATCAAGGGTTATAGCCGCTAGATAACCAAAAATATCACAATGTTTCTTTACATTAGTGTGGAGTATTTATACTCAGTTGCTGTCAGCGGCCAATTTTATATTTTCTTAATAAAACTCCAAAACTAGATGTAGCAATGGATTTGGATTCTGAAATTTTTGGCATCAATTGGGCTGTTGTGTAGATATGTGTAACTTAAAATTTCGACTGAAAGTTTAAGTTTGGTAAAGCGAACCGCCTTCTAAGGACCGCTAATAGAGTGTTGAAAACGGCTGGAGGTTCTGCTGTGACTTCGATCCAGCTTTCTGAGACTGGGTGCTGTAGTCGAAGTTTCCAAGCATGTAACATTTGCCCTGGCAGGTTCACTCCTAAGGAACGGTGGGAACTATAAACCGGATCTCCGACGATGGGATGGCCCATGTGAGTGCTGTGAACTCGAATTTGGTGAGTGCGGCCAGTCTCTAGCTGAAAATGCATCAGCGTGTAGTTGCCCAATCGCTCCAGGACGCGCCAATGGGTGACCGCTCGACGACCGCCTTTTTCTTCGGGGACGATCGCCATTTTTTTGCGATCAACTGGATGCCGACCCACGGGCAGGTCAATGGTGCCACTTTCAGTCGTGGGGGAGCCGTAAACTACAGCTAAATATTCACGGCGAGCGGTTTTGGCTTTTAGTTGGGCTTGTAGGTGGTGATGAGCTTGGTCAGTTTTCGCGATCGCGATCGCCCCACTGGTGTCTTTGTCGAGGCGATGAACAATTCCTGGTCGCTGCACCCCGCCAATTCCAGGCAGAGCATTCAGCCCTGATAGCGTTTGGCAATGGGCTAGTAATGCGTGAACTAAGGTGCCCGATTCGTGCCCTGGGGCAGGATGGACGACTAAGCCAGCAGGTTTGTTCACAATCAGCAGGTGATCGTCTTCGTAGAGAATGTCGAGGGGAATTTCTTCTGGTTGCAGCTCTAATGGCTGTGCTTCAGGAATTTCCACCTGCACGCGATCGCCTGCCTGCAATATAGCTTTCTTAGAGGTACAAACCTGGCCATTCACCTGCACCTGGCCTTGCTCGATCAGTTTTTGCAACCGCGAACGAGACAAATCAGGCAATTGCTCTGATAGCCAGCGATCGAGTCGTTCCCCAGCCTGTTCAACTTGTAAATCCACTTGTGAAACCAAGATGCTCAAACCCTCAAAACCGAATCATAGAGTTTCTGTCTCCATTGTCGGTTGTGAAGCCGTCCTCAGGCTATTGGCAGCCGCTATTTGCTGAACCGAGCAACCAATGTGACCTCATTCAACTCCTGGCTCCTGACTCCTAACTCCTGACTTCTAGCCCAGAAGGTCGAGCACTGGCGAGCAACCCATGCAAAGTCACCACGGAGCCAATGACTGCGATCGCCGGAGCGCTAAACTCAGCCGCTTCCATCTGAGCCACGATGGTGCTGAAGGTGCCAATCAGTTCTTCTTGGTCGGGACGAGTGCCCCAGCGAATCAGGGCGATCGGGGTTTCAGAACCCAGCCCAGCCGCTTGCAGTTCACTCAGAATATGGGGCAAGTTGTGAATGCCCATGTAAACCACAATGGTTTCCGAGCCGTGGGCGATCGCGGACCAATTGACTTCTGGGCGATACTTGCCAGCCGATTCGTGCCCCGTGACAAAGGTGACGGAAGAACTGTGCGATCGATGGGTGAGCGGGATTCCGGCGTAGGCGGGTGCTGCAATTCCAGACGTCACTCCTGGTACGACTTCCACAGGTACACCTGCTTGGATTAAATCTTCCATCTCCTCGCCACCACGCCCAAACACAAATGGGTCGCCTCCCTTCAGGCGCACGATGACTGCGTGGGTTTGAGCTTTCTCAATTAAAAGTTGGGTGGTTTCTTCCTGAACCAGAGAATGACGCCCCCGACGCTTGCCTGCATTGATTTTTTCGGCGTGAGGATTAATCAAGGCCAAAATTTGTGGGCTAACCAATGCGTCGTAGATCACGACATCAGCGCACTCCAATAAAGTCTTACCCTTCACCGTCATTAAACCGGGGTCTCCCGGTCCTGCACCCACTAGATACACCTTACCGAGGTGAGCTTGAGACGGAACGATTGTGGAGTTAGCGTCAGCAGTCATAGAAGTTGTAAGGCCGTGGGAAGGAGC
>DATNPE010000630.1:0-4792 GCA_036703355.1 Allocoleopsis sp.
CCTTTCTCACTCTATCAAGACGACCCGATTGACTACAGGTGAGCCGGTCATTAGGGAAAACCTGGCAACCCAGATCATCGGTGCCGTATAACCTCGATTAATGCCTGGATAACACTCAAAAACTTATTAATGGTTATTACGACTTCCGTACTGGCTAGCTTACTACAAGCCATGCCCCAACTGCGGCAACAAGTATACTTCAAGTCTTCTTTGACCGCACTCTCCCATGCTATGGAAGATCAAGTCTTGGCTGGATTGGATCGACCGTTGGTGATTGCCAACTTCCAACGAGAGCGATTTTATCGTCAGGAAGCACACCGATATCGACGAATTGCCGAACGGACGTCTCAAGTGTACGTGCTAGCTGCACCGGAAACCGAGTTTAAAAATGACTCGAACATTTACGAAACAATAGCCTTTGAGCCAGAAGATGCCCTCAGTCAAGAGTGGCATTTAGTGGTCATTGGGTCACACTATGCTAGCTGCCTACTGTGTCGGGAACGATTCGCACCTGTAGCCGACAGCACAGATTTGGAGATCGACACGGCTCGCCGTTTTGAGGGAATTTGGACGTTTGATCGAAGCGTCAGCAAGACAGCGGCGGAGATACTCCTGAATCGGATTGAGGCATATCGGCCTGAACTAGCTCAGAAGCTGGCAGAGGCCAAATCCCAGTACTTAGACGATTCATCCCTCGGTGACGCAGCAGCACAGCCTCTTCCAGCCTCTATCAATCCCGACCCCTTTGTCCATCGCCTAGTGACTTACTTACAGGCTGGTCAGTACAAGTTGCTCAAAGCCTATCGCTCTATCTCAGCTCAAGAACAGAAAGAGCGACTGGTCAACTCAATTACGTCTGCTATTCGACGCAGTCTTAACCCTAATGAAATTTTAGAGGTAGCCGTCCAGGAGTTGGGGCAAGCCCTTGCGTCTTGTCGGTGTTTGATTTACTGCTGCAAGGCGACGGATGCCACAACCACCATCAGCCATGAGTTCTTGAGGCCGAGGGATGAGGGTGAGGCACAACTGGCACCCACACAGGGTAAGATTTGGCCTTTGCAAGACAATTCTCTATTTAAAGCGGTCGTTCAGCATCAGGAACCGATTTATGTAGAAGACACACTGGACGACCCTCGGATTAACAGCTCCCCAGAATCGCAACAAACCCGGGATGGAAGGAGAACTACGAAATCTAAAGAGAATCCGCGCAATTCGCCATCCACGTCTTTAAAAAATCTGCTCGAGCAGTTTTCGATTCGCTCTCTGCTGATGGTGCCGGTGCTGTATCAAGGGAAGTTGATGGGGATGGTGGAATTGCACCATTGTGGGCAAAAGCCTTATCGGTGGCAAGAGGATGAACTGGCACTGGTGGAAGCGATCGCAACTCAAGTCGGTGTTGCCCTAATTCAAGCCGAAGCCTATGCCAACCTGCAAGATTTGAACCAGCAACTCGCAGCCTTAGACCGTACCCGCAGCAACTTAGTTGCTATCACTGGTCACGAACTGCGTACCCCCCTCTCTACCATACAGGTTTGTCTGGAAAGTCTCGCCAGCGAACCCGATATGTCGCCAGAGTTGCGACAGGTTATGCTCAACACCGCTCTTGCCGACGCTGAACGCATGCGGAAACTCATTCAAGATTTCCTCACCCTGTCGCGCTTAGAAAGTGGTCGCGTGGAATGGCACCCAGAACCACTATCCTTGAAAGAATGCGTTGAGTTGGCTCTAAGTAATATCTTGTCTCGTCGGTCTGAGGATGAGCGACCGCAAATCAGCATCCAAGTGCCTGAAGAGTTACCCTTAGTTCGAGCCGACGGCGAGTGGCTTGTAGAAGCTCTAGCCAAACTACTGGACAATGCCTGCAAATTTACCAGCCCTCAAGGGCAAGTCTCGATTCAAACTCAATGTAACGGGAGTTCTATGCTAGAGGTCACTGTAGCGGATACCGGTCGTGGCATTGAACCTAACCGATTGGAAGATGTTTTTGATCGCTTCTATCAAGAAGAAGGTGCTCTGCGACGCACGACTGGTGGCACGGGACTAGGACTAGCAATTTGCCGACAAATTGTCAAGGGGTGGGGCGGTGAAATTTGGGCTGACTCAGCTGGCAAAGATCGGGGAAGTCAGTTTCACTTCACCGTTCCGATTAGCGGTCGTCCCCCCGAATCCAAACCATCAACAAGGGGGCAACGAACTGAACGCAATAACAAGCGATCGGGCAAGGAACTGGGGACTGAGACTCTTCCTAATCCCTAATTCCCTTGTCGGTAAAAATGAGCATACTGTTACAGTTCTTGACAGAGTCGCCAGACGAGCACAGCCTCGGTGATAGCATTCCCTAGATGCTCTATGTAACTTTGAGAAAATAAACTATGGCAGAAGAACTTACTGGACAACCTCCCATTTTCGGCGGTAGCACCGGCGGCTTGCTGACCAAAGCTCAAGTCGAAGAGAAATACGCAATTACTTGGACTAGCCCCAAGGAGCAAGTATTTGAACTGCCCACGGGTGGGGCAGCAGTCATGCGCGAAGGCGACAACTTGCTGTACCTCGCTCGCAAGGAGCAGTGCATTGCTCTAGGTGGTCAACAACTGCGAGCAAAATTCAAAATCAACAACTACAAGATTTACCGGGTTTTCCCCAACGGTGAAATCCAGTATCTCCATCCGGCAGATGGCGTCTTCCCAGAGAAGGTGAACCAAGGCCGTCCGTATGTTGGTAAGAAAGAGCGCAATATTGGTAGCAACCCAGAGCCATCTACGCTCAAATTCAGTGGGAAAAAATCCTACGAGGTTTAAATCTTAGGGGCTAGGGACTATGGACTGGGGATTAAGGAACAAGGAAGAAGTAAGGATTATTAGTAAAAGCTAGACTCGCTTCTTTACTTTCCTAACGCTCTAGTCCTTAGTCTAGTCCCGACGCCCAACGCCATAGCTCTTAGTCCTTAACACAAGAGAATGATTTTCCCGGATTTCTCGCAGTTTTCAGCACTGGCTAAACAGGGTAATTTTGTGCCGGTCTACCAAGAGTGGGTAGCGGACTTAGAGACGCCAGTATCTGCTTGGTATAAAGTCTGTGCGGGTCAACCGTACAGTTTCCTGCTGGAATCGGTAGAAGGCGGGGAGAATATAGGACGATACAGTTTCTTAGGCTGTGACCCGTTGTGGGTGTTGGAAGCCAGAGGCGAATGCACAACTCAAACACACCGCGATGCCAAGGGTACGGTGTTTGAGGGTGACCCATTTGAGACTTTAGCGAATTGCCTAAAACCTTATCAGCCTGTTAAGTTACCTCAACTCCCGCCTGGAATTGGGGGTTTGTTCGGCTTTTGGGGTTATGAACTGATTCGCGCCTGTGAACCGCGTGTCCCAGTTTACCCAGCAACGGAGGGAGATTTACCTGATGGGCTGTGGATGCAGGTGGATAACTTGATTGTTTTTGATCAGGTAAAGCGTAAGATTTGGGCGATCGCGTATGCGGATTTGCGAGATGCTACTGTGGATTTACCAGCAGCGTATCAACAAGCGTGCGATCGCGTGCAGGCACTGGTACACAAACTTCAACTGCCCCTGTCAGCGGCGGATACGATATTAGAGTGGACGCCTCCAGAAAGTGCAACTCAGGAACTCTCCTATACGAGCAATACAGAAGCCTCGCAGTTCTGCGCGAATGTCCAAAAAGCTAAAGAGTACATTCGGGCAGGAGATATCTTTCAGGTAGTCCTCTCTCAGCGCCTCTCGGCAGAGTATAGTGGTGCCCCCTTTGCACTTTACCGCTCCTTGCGCCTGATTAATCCTTCTCCCTACATGGCCTATTTCAACTTCCGGGATTGGCAAATCATTGGCTCTAGCCCCGAAGTTATGGTTAAGGCAACTAAGTCACCCCAAGGAGGAATGACCGCAATCTTACGACCCATTGCCGGAACTCGCCGCCGGGGTCAAACTCCCCAAGAAGATGAAGCGTTGGCGGAGGACTTGCTGCAAGACCCCAAAGAAATTGCCGAACATGTCATGCTTGTTGACCTTGGTCGTAATGATTTGGGCCGTGCCTGCAAGAAGGGTACGGTGAAAGTTGATGAATTGATGCTCATCGAGCGGTACTCCCATGTCATGCACATTGTCAGCAATGTGGTGGGCGAACTTGATGAGGGGAAAACGGCTTGGGATTTGCTCAAAGCCTGTTTCCCCGCCGGTACAGTCAGTGGGGCACCCAAGATTCGGGCGATGGAAATTATTCACCAACTCGAACCAGAACGCCGTGGCCCTTATTCTGGAGCCTACGGCTATTATGATTTTGAGGGTCAGCTCAATAGTGCGATCGCAATTCGCACGATGGTTGTTCGTCCCACTGATTCTGGGAAGCATATCGTGTCTGTGCAATCCGGTGCTGGTTTAGTTGCCGACTCCGACCCAGAGAAAGAATACGAGGAAACCCTCAATAAAGCCAGAGGATTACTAGAGGCCATCCGCTGCCTAGGGACATAGAAACATAGGAACAGATGCATTCCAATGGCAGCAGAAATAGTATTTTTGTGGGGTGGGCATCCTGCCCGCCCTTTGCTGTCACAGGCTTTCCGGCCTGTCTCACAATGAAGATGTATTTGTCTGCATTGGGATGCCCCCAGCAACTCCTGATAACTTTTGAGGGGTGAAATTTATTTCAAGGCTAGACAAGTCAGTGACATTCTACCTATTTCTTGACCAAGCGCTGCTGAGCCTGATCAGATTACGGCTGCATGATTACGGCTTCAAAAGGTACGACACCCACTTTTTCACTATCAATGCAGCGCGCC
>DATNPE010000631.1:0-4974 GCA_036703355.1 Allocoleopsis sp.
TTCCTCAGCCAGAATTTCTTGCCGCACAATCTTTTGATTTTCTAAGCGTTGGCGCGATCGCAACGTTGTATTCAAAACTAAATTCCGCTCACCCAACTGCTGCACGCCGCTAATGTAAGTTACAGTTTCCACCGTAAACCCTTTCCCTTCAGCCTTCCAGGACTTCAACTCCGTGCGGTAATTGAGCTGAGGATACTGCTTCCACAACGCGGCTAAAGCTTTTTCCACGCCTTGGCGAGTTAGACCATCGGAGTGGCTGAAGTTCGAGGCATAAAACTTCATCACATCTGAAAGCTTCTGGCTATTGGCCGCCCCATCAATTTGAGCCAACAAATTCTTCAAGGCCGCTGGTGCCGTTTGGGTGGTCGTCGCCTGGGCTACTGGCATCGCCTGGGCTTTCACTCCGACAGACCGTACTCCTCCCTCAGCAATCACCAACCCTAGTGTCAGCAGACCTAGGAGGGGCCAAGTCCCTGCTTTTACCCGGATAGAGCGAGCACTTAGTAGGAGAATGCGGTACAGAGCCGTGAGCGAGTTATGCATAAGTGATAGCCTGGATAGTTGAATAGCGACGATCTACGTTTTAGATGTGAAGTGAGCGATGTGAACGGTTTGATCTACAGTTGCAGCCTCTAACTGCTTCCTGCATTGTAGATTACCCGAAGCGATCGCCTAGTAGTTGAACTGTGCCTCACGACCTCATGAATAATCAGCCTGCGGCAAATTCTCCCCTTCGATTACTCATCGCGGCCAGTGGCACGGGTGGCCACTTATTTCCGGCGATCGCGGTGGCTGAACAACTGCCCGACTACAAAATCGAGTGGCTAGGGGTACCGAATCGGCTAGAAACCCAACTGGTTCCCGCCCAGTATCCATTGCGAACCATTCCAGTCGAAGGATTCCAACAACGCCTCGGTTTAGGAACCCTCAAAATTCTTTTTCGGTTAATTCGCTCCATTAGCCAGGTGCGGCGCTTACTCAAGCAAGGCAACTTCCACGGCGTACTCACCACAGGCGGTTATATTGCGGGACCGAGTATTATTGCGGCGCGATCGCTCGGCTTGCCCGTGATTTTGCACGAATCCAACGCCCTACCAGGGAAAGTCACGCGCTGGTTTAGCCCTTGGTGTACTGCAGTTGCGCTCGGATTTGAAAGTGCAGCCCAATATTTGCCAAAAGCTCGCAACGTTTATGTGGGGACTCCGGTGCGATCGCAGTTTCGAGCCGCAACAGACCAACCCCTACATGACTTACCTGTTCCCGCTGATGCTCCGCTGATTGTGGTGGTCGGTGGCAGTCAGGGAGCCGTCGCCGTGAATCGCTTGGTAAGGCAATGTGCCCCAGCCTGGTTGGAAGCAGGGGCTTGGATCGTACACCTCACCGGAGACAGCGATCCCGATGCTCAGAGCTTGCAACACCCGCACTATTTTGCCCTGCCCTTCTACGACAACATGGCGGGGTTGTTTCAGCGGGCGACGCTGGCCATTAGTCGAGCTGGAGCGGGTTCACTGACCGAACTGGCGATGACAGGCACCCCCTCGATTTTGATTCCCTATCCCTTCGCCGCCGAGGACCATCAGGCGCACAATGCGGCTATTTTTGCAGCAGTGGGTGCAGCTCAGGTTTATCGCCAAGCAGACCTCACCCCAGAACTACTAGAAACCAAAGTGCTGGAACTGTTGCGATCGCCCCAGACCCTGCAAGACATGACCGCTAAAACAGAATCTCTCGCCGTCACCGACAGCGCTGAGCAGTTAGCCGCTCTAGTCCGCCAATTAATCGAACAAAAACGCCAATAAAAAACCCCCTTTTTCAAGGAGGCTAACTGCTTTTCTACTATGCTCAGGCAAGCTTTACATCTTGCTCCCCTTCCCTGAAGGGAAGGGGCTGGGGGTTAGGTTATTCTTCTTCGACGTAAACTTCTTCGTCTTCCACCTCGGCTGGGGCAACGGAGTTGGCAGAAACCACTGCACCCATTTCCAGCTTCTGGCGCACCTGTTCTTCAACGGTTTTAGCCACTTCAGGATTTTCTTCCATGTACTTGATGCCGTTGTCGCGGCCTTGGCTAATGTTCTCGCCGTTGTAGCTGTACCAAGCCCCTTTACGGACGATCACGCCAGTTTCTTCAGCCAGGTCAATCAAGCAACCCAGCGTGGAGATACCTTTGCCGAAAATGACATCAAATTCAGCAATTCGGAACGGTGGAGCGACTTTGTTCTTAGCAACTTTTACCTTAGCCCGGATACCGAATTCTTCTGTACCCTTCTTCAGGGTTTGAATCCGGCGAATATCGAGGCGCACCGAAGCATAAAACTTCAGGGCATTACCACCCGTAGTAGTTTCGGGGTTGCCATAGGTGACACCAATTTTTTGTCGTAGCTGGTTGAGGAACACCACCGTGCAACCAGACTTACCGATGTTGCCCGTAATTTTCCGCAGGGCTTGGCTCATCAAACGCGCTTGCAGACCCACGTGGGCATCTCCCATGTCGCCTTCGATTTCGGCCCGTGGCACCAGAGCAGCCACAGAGTCAATCACGACAATATCAACGGCAGCCGAGCGAACCAGTTGGTCAACGATTTCTAGAGCTGCTTCACCCGTATCTGGTTGAGAAACCAGCAGGTTTTCGATATCGACGCCTAAGGCTGCGGAATAGGACGGATCAAGGGCGTGCTCAGCATCCACGAAAGCGGCGATACCACCTGCTTTTTGCACTTCGGCGATCGCGTGCAGGGCCAGAGTCGTTTTTCCAGAGCTTTCAGGGCCGTAAATTTCGATTACCCGCCCCTTGGGTAAACCACCACCCAGCGCCAAGTCAAGGGTCAATGCTCCAGTGGGAATCGTTTCTACCCGCATTCGGGTAGCATCTCCCAAACGCATGATCGTCCCCTTACCAAAGTTGCGCTCAATTTGATTGAGTACCAGGCTCAGGGCTTTTTGCTTATCGGGGTTATCAGTAATTTTGGTAGCCATTAACGCCTCAAGACAGGATTTTTTGCAGGATGTAACAGGCTGGACAAGGGAATGGGTATGAGACTCTATTCTAGAAATTTAGAGCGAATATGAGGGGAACAATAGCAGCGAAATTACCGTAATGCCAGGAAACGTACTGTCAAATCTAGCGAAGTCTCGTTACTCTGGAAACAGACAAGACAGTATCACTGCCTCTTTTTCCATTTTACAGCGTTCTTAGTACTGACGTACTAAGAGAGGATTAAGATTTTCTCATCCAGGGTTTTCAGAACTTTAGGTTTTGTTTGCAGAACTTGCGGCTGAGCGCCCTGACGAGTGTTGCACTCTTTTGCTGATGTTACGATGACCTTCTACCTTCCCGATCTCCTAGTTCCAGATACAGCACTCTCAGTGGCTGGGCTAACTGCCTACATTCAAGCCCTGTTAGAGCAAGATCATCAGTTGCAACAAATTTGGGTAACTGGAGAAGTTTCTAGCGCCAACCGCTATCGAAGTGGGTTATTTTTTACGCTACAAGACCCCGATGCTAAGGCAGCGATTAGCTGTGTGGTTTGGAGCAGTCAGCTCGGCAAGCTGGTGACACTGCCCACCCCAGGTGAACAGATTATTATTCTAGGACGAATTCACCTGCATCCTCAACGGGGACACTATCAATTAATAGTTTGGCAAGTGCTTCCGGCGGGTGAAGGGTTACGGGCCCTGCGCTATCGGCAATTACGCCATCGCCTAGAAGCCGAAGGACTGTTTGATCCCCAACGCAAGCGATCGCTCCCTGTGCATCCAAAAGTCGTGGCGGTCGTGACATCTCCGAGGGCTGCGGCTTGGGGCGATATTCAGCGGACTCTGAAACGACGGTATCCGGGCTTGCATGTGCTGTTCTCACCCGCTTTAGTGCAAGGGGATCAAGCCCCTATCTCGATTGTCCATGCGATCGAGCGGGTAGAACGAGATGGTCGAGCTGAGGTGCTGATCTTGTCCCGTGGCGGTGGTGCGATCGAAGATATGGCTTGCTTTAACGATGAGCGAGTGGTGCGGGCGATCGCCAACTGTTCTATTCCGGTGATTGCGGGGATCGGGCACCAACGCGACGAGTCTCTAGCTGACTTAGCCGCAGATGTCTATGCCCACACACCCACCGCAGCGGCTGAGCAAGCAGTGCCTCAATTAGCAAGTCTTTACCAGCAACATCAGCAGCGGGTGGTAGCGCTCCAGGAAGCCATGAGCTATCAGGTGGGGCTATTAGAAGAAGAACTGCGGCAGTTACGGTATCGCTTGCGCCGTTTGCCTCTAGAACGCCAACTCCAGCGCGAAAAACGCAATCTAACCTGGTTGCGCCAGGAATTGATCAAGGGGACTCTGCGGCAGTCTCAACAAGCGACACATCACTGCCAAACCCTCCGACAAAAATTAGCAAATCTTGATCCTCAAGCGGTATTGCGGCGAGGCTATGCCATAGTCAGACAAGCAGACGCAACCATTATTCGTTCTACCGCTGACCTCACCCTGGGCCAAGTGTTACAAATTAAGCTGGGTCAGGGTCAACTCAAAGTTCAAGTGACCGAAATTTTGCCGACAACCCTTGATGCCAGTGAGTCTTCCTTGCCATGAATGACCTAACAGGCTTAAGTCAAAGCACTTCTAAACCTACTGATGCTAACGCTACATCAAACCATTGGAGCTATGAAGCGACGGTTGATCAAATTGAGATAATTATTGGTCGCATTGAAGCAGGTGAGTTAGAACTCGCGGAAATTTTTGATCAATTTGCCCTCGCCGTTGATCAACTTAGACAATGCGAAGATTTCTTGCGCCAACGCCAACAACAAATGGATTTGCTGATCGAGAAACTAGTGGACGATCCCGAATCTTATTAATTGGCATCCCCCTAGAGGCGATCGCGGACCTTCTCGCACGGTCTCAGGCAATACTGCCTCGTTTGCGAGCTTCTTTGTAGGAAGTGCCAATATTCCGCAGCCCTGCTCGAATCATCTGCTGCTCTAG
>DATNPE010000632.1:0-2873 GCA_036703355.1 Allocoleopsis sp.
CAATTTCTTTGATTTTGGCTTCGATGTCTGGAGCCGTATCAAGGGCGATCGCGACGGTGGTGAGTGGTCCTGTCACCAATAGCGTCACGGGTTCTGGAGCTTGGCGTAAGACTCTGACCATAAATTCCTGCCCTGATTCTGGTAGCAGAGGTGTTTGAATCGTTTCTGGCTCGTTCAGAATGGGCAAGTGATCGACCACCCAGGAGTCTCGTCGATAGAGGCGTGGAAACGGGTTAAGGCCTCGGACTGTACTCTCGGCTACAGGAACTTCTGCGCGACCCACCAGATCAATAATTTTGCGCGTAGCACTGACGGCAGGCTGGATATAGCAATCGGCGGGTGTCACCACGACCCCTAGGGGGTGTATGTGCCCCATCGTCATAAGTAGCAGCGTTGATAGATAATCATCAACGCCCCCATCGTGGTCCATCAACACTAATGGTTTAGACATCCTGGTTCTCAGAGGATAAACACTTCGGCAATTCACATCCGCCGTATCCAGATTAGGGCAATTCACCGTTGCATCCCAGCAGTATCCGTGACCGTCGCATGAACACTGACCCGCGCTTCACCCTCATTGCCGCTGCCCATCTCTTCTATGAGCGGGGATGGATGGCTGGTACCGCAGGCAGTTTGTCGGCACGACTCCCCGATGGCAGCTTTTGGATTACGGTCCGGGGTTGTGCCAAGCAAGCTTTAACGCCCAGTGACTTTATCCGCATTGCAGCCGATGGCACCGTGTTTCAGCGCTACGACCCGGATGACTATCCATCTTCAGAAACGGTCATTCACGAAGCTGTCTATGCCACGTTTCCTAAAGCTCAAGCTTGCTATCACATTCACTCAATTGAATCCAACTTGGTGGCCCGCTTTACTAAGGCAGCAGCTTTGCGACTCCCTCCATTAGAAATGCTCAAGGGTTTGGGTGTGTCTGAAGAACATCCTCAGGTGGAGATCCCGCTTTTTCCCAATCATGCGCGAGTTTCTGGCATTGCGACGGATGTTAGTACTCGCTTTGAGACTGATCCTCCCGCCATTCCAGCTTTTTTGATTCGAGATCACGGGGTGGTTGCCTGGGCACCATTGGTAGAAGATGCCCAAAGCTATATCGAAATTCTGGAGTATGTGTTTCGCTATATGGTGCTCGCCAGAAATATTGGGGTGGATGTTTTTGATTAGCGATCGCTGATCTCCGCTTCGTCGGCATAGAAGCGGTAGAAGATGTAGCCGTCTTCAAAGGGTCGCTCATCTAAAACGTGATGCATTAAGCCGCGATCGATCAAGATTTGCCCGACTTGCATTGCGGCTTCACGGGTACAGTTTTGGGTTTGCACTAGCCATTCCACGGCTTCTGCGCCTGTAAAGCAGGCAGGATAGAGGTTCATCTGGTAACGACGGTCTTGAATTTTAACTCCGTCGGCGCTACGCATGGCTGCTGCGATCGCTGCAATATCGAGAGATGCCAGGAAATCTCCCGTGGTGGCGGTGGCGACAGGTTCGGGGGCTAGTTCAATGACTGAGTCGGAGGTAGGGGTGAGAAGGCGATCGCTGAGTTTGCTGCCATTGGGGACGTAGAGTTGCTTGGGGGCGTGGGTGGAATCGGTAGACGATTTGAGGGTAGCGAGCAGTTCAGTGAGTTCGGGCGATCGCACATGCAAATCCCGTTGGGGAAATGGCACTTCAATGCCGTAGCGACGCAGACAAGCTTCAATACGGTAGTAGATGTCGCTTTTGACTCGAAACTGCTTCTTGGGTTCTCCGGTCCAGACCAGCAACTCAAAGTTGAGGGAATGGTCGCCAAAGCCCTGAAACCAAACTTCCGGTTGCGGTTTCACCAAGACTTCCGGGTGGCTCTTGGCTGCTTCTAGCAGCGCGGTTTGTACCTGGTCAATATCCGAGCCGTAAGCCACTCTCACGGCCAACTTCAAGCGCGAAACTGGATCGCCATGACTCCAGTTGATCACTTCACTTTCTAGAAAACGAGAGTTGGGCACGATGATTGTTACTTGGTCGAAGGTGCTGATCTCGGTGCTCCGAGCACCAATCCGTTTCACAGTTCCCAGCAGCTCATCGACTTTAATCAAATCACCGACTTGGATCGGGCGCTCTAAGGTAATGATCAAACCGCTGATGAAGTTGTTGGTAATGTTCTGGACCCCAAAGCCAATCCCCACACCCAGGACACTGGCTAGAATCGCTAGGGAACGAACATCCAAGCCCCAGATTTGCAGCAGTACAATCAAGCCCAAAAAGGTCAGGACATACTGGGTGAGCACAGCGATCAGTTCTTGCACGCGCGGCTCGGCTCCTGTCCTAGCCAAGACATAAAAGCGAAACAGGCGCGTTAGGCCACTGACGGCAAACCATAAACCAGCGGTGAATGCCAGTAGCAGCAACAGTTGTAGGGCTGAATAGTTGCTCTCTCCTAAGCTAACGACGGGCACCGTCAAAAAGTTAAAGAGTTGGTATCGCCAAGCGCGAGCTTCTGGAAATAAGTCGGTGACATACCAGCCCACCGCAGTCCACAAGCCTGCTTGCAAACCGAGCGACCCGAAATGGAGTAGTAGTCGTGCAGGCTGCTCCCAAAGCTGGAGCGGTGATGCAGGTTGCCCTAAGTAGCGAGTGACTTGGCGAGCCAATAAACGCTCAATTAGCCACAAAACTAAGTGAGTCGCGATCGCCCCTAGCAATACAACTGAACTGAATACTAGTGCCTGCTGAAAATAAATCGGACTCCGCTCTAATTGGCCTTGCCGTAATGCTGCTTGAATCAAACGGCTCCAAAATCGGCCTTGGCTAGCTGGGTTCGTGCCTTGCAGCACATCTCGCTCGGTGACGGTGAGCAAGGTGCGATCGCTGGGCTGACTACGAAT
>DATNPE010000633.1:0-4436 GCA_036703355.1 Allocoleopsis sp.
GCGCTATCTGACTTAGGTCGCTACGAGGAAGCGATTGATAAGTATGACCAAGCTTTGCAATTCAAACCAGACTTACCCCAAGCCTGGAATAGTAGGGGATTTGTACTATCTGCCTTAAGGTGCTACGAGGAAGCAATTGATAAGTATGACCAAGCTTTGCAATTCAAATCGGATTATCACGAAGCTTGGTACAACCGTGGAAATGCGCTATCTGACTTAGGTCGCTACGAGGAAGCGATCGCCAGCTACGATCAAGCTTTGTGCTTCAAACCGGACTTACACGAAGCTTGGTACAACTTGGGCGTGGCGCTATCCAATCTAGGGCGTTACGAGGAAGCGATCGCCAGCTACGATCAAGCTTTGCGTTTCAAACCAGACTTACCCCAAGCCTGGAATAACCAGGGCGTGGCGCTATCTGACTTAGGTCGCTACGAGGAAGCGATTGATAAGTATGACCAAGCTTTACATTTCAAACCGAACTTGCACGAAGCTTGGTATGGTCGGGGGGTCGTGCTACATAACTTAGGATTGTACAAGGAAGCGATCGCTAGCTATGACCGAGCTTTACAAATTAAACCAGACAAACATGAAGCCTGGTATAACCGAGGGATAGTCCTGTCTAGCTTAGGATGCTACAGGGATGCGCTCGCTAGCTACGATCAAGCCATTGAATTTAAACCTGACCATGCAAATGCCTACTATAACAAAGCCTGTTGTTATGGTTTGCAGGGAGAGATTGATTTAGCAATTGCCGCTTTACAAACGGCCATTGATTTGGACTCCGAATACCGAGACCTGGCAAAAACAGATACGGACTTTGACCAGATTCGGGCTGATGCTGTCTTTCAAGCCTTGATTTCAACGTAAGCAAATTGCCAAACTTAGTCCATTAACTGCCTTTCAACGTCAAACCTCACTCCGTTAGGCATCAAAAATAATTCATCGGGTCTACAGGTTCCCCGTCTTGCCGCACTTCAAAATGTAAGTGGGGACCAGTGGAGAGTCCGGTAGAACCGACTGCCGCGATCGCCTGACCTCGTTGCACCACCTGACCTTCAGCCACATAAAGTTCGCTAGAGTGGCCGTAAAGGGTCGTGATGCCATTGCCGTGGTCGATGATCACCGCGTTGCCGTAGCCGCCATACCAACCTGCGTAAATCACAGTTCCAGTATTCGCGGCTCGAATCGTACTGCCGTAGTCGGCTCCAAAGTCAGTTCCAGAGTGAAACCGCTCGTAGCCCAAAATCGGGTGCATCCGCCAGCCAAAGCCACTGGTAATGGGGCCATCCGAAGGCAGACTCATGACCCCTGTGCCGCGAACGACGATGCTACCTTGACCTGCGGCGGCTTCTTTGGCCCTTTGCTCAGCCACTCGCTGCAAGATCAATTGCGTTAAATCCTCAGAATCTTGAGCCAGTTGTGCTTCTGCCGCTTCTAGAGCGGATTGGTCGGAGCGCAGCCGTTCTACGAGTTCTTGTTCTGACTGCGCCTGAGCTTGCAACTCGGATTGTTGGGCTAATAGTTGCTGAGCGAGGAGGGCAATTTGATTTTTTTGTTGCTCCACTTGCTGCTTCTGTGCCACTAGATCCCGCGATTCGGCAGTGAGTTGGGCTAGAGCATTGCGATCGCTTTGGTAGACTCTTCTGAGGCGATAGCGACGATCCAGAAAATCATTTAAGTTTTGGCTTTGCAACAAGACAGCCCAGCCTTGCCCCCCTTCTTGGCGTTGCAGATATCGTAGGCGAGCCACCGCCGCAGACTGGCGTTTTTGGTAAGTGCGCTCAGCGATCGCCAAATCTGCTTGGAGTTCTTTGAGTTTCTTCTTGGCTAACTGCAACCGATATTGATTGTCTTTGATTTGCACATCAGTCACTTGCAAATTCTGGCGCAAAGCCCCAATTCGAGTTTTGGCTGCTTGTTGTTGCTTTTTGACACGATCGCGCTCTTGCTGAATTTGCGATCGCTGTTTCTCAACCGCTTTTTGCTGCTCCTGTAAGGTCTTCAGCGGATCATCAGTTTGAGCCGTTGCTTGAGCAATTTGAATCGGTGCTATGAGTGCTGCATGGGTGGGCATGGCGAGGCTGCTCAGCCAGAGGCTACAGACCACACAGAAAACCAAAGCACTTTTCAACCACTGGGCCAAATTGAGCCAAGGTAGAGAACGATTAAGGTGAGGGGGCTGAACTCTCAACGTCACACAACTTAGGGCAAGCGGGCCAAGATTGAGTAGGGAACTCGACTAAAAACTGGACCTACTACTAGTAGCAGATTTTTAGGCTAATCGTGTTACTTTTCAGCGGACTTCCTTTGTCAATCTGGCGATCGCGCTTGATATTCCGAATTTAGCTACCCTTCCCACCCCTTCGGAGAAGCAAGCTACGCAGGGAAGGGGCTGAGGGTTCGGTCTTTGAGGCGTAGACCAGGCAGAATTAAGCAGTGGCTAAGCACTCGGTCTGTGCTATGGGAATTTGATGCTGAGTGCCCCAACTCGATAGATCAGCTAAGGCGCGATCGCGGTAACGACCATAACGCTCCTGTTTGTTGCGGATGCGCTGTTCTAGCTCTGGCAGAATGCCAAAGTTGGGTGGCATCGGTTGGAAGTGCTTGGGTGAAGCGGAGCTAATAAAGTCAAACAATGCGCCCATCATGGTCGTGGTAGGTAGAGCGATCGGGGCTAGACCATGAGCTAAACGAGCCGCATTGGTGCCAGCCAACCACCCTCCTGCCGCTGCCGCTGTGTAACCCTCGGTGCCGACAAGTTGACCTGCGGCTAGGAGAGTTTGTCGCTGCTTGAACTGCAAAGTCGGAGTCAGCAGTTCGGGGGCATTGATGAAAGTGTTGCGGTGCATCACACCCATCCGGACAAATTCAGCATTCTCCAGTCCTGGAATCAGGCGGAAGACCCGCTTCTGCTCACCCCAGCGGAGATTGGTTTGGAAGCCTACTAGATTCCAAAGCTGTCCTGCCTTGTCTTCCTGTCGCAGTTGCACCACAGCGTAGGGACGATGCACCTGGTTCTCTGGGGCGCGGAAGTCACCTTTGCGGGAATCGAATAAGCCCACAGGCTTGAGGGGGCCATAGCGCATCGTGTCCTCGCCACGTTTGGCCATTTCTTCAATGGGTAGGCAGCCTTCAAAGAACTTGGCAGTTTCGCGATCGAAGTCTTTAAGCTCCGCTTGCTCGGCTTGGCATAGCTCTTGCCAGAAGTGGAGGTACTGCTCTCGATTCATCGGGCAGTTCAAATAGGCAGCTTCACCGCGATCGTAGCGAGAGGCGCGGAAGGCGATGTCAAAGTTGATCGACTCACCCACCACGATCGGACTCGCCGCATCAAAGAAGTTCATGTACTCCAGCCCCGTGAAGTGCCGCAGCGCTTCTGCCAAGTCGGGACTGGTGAGTGGGCCAGTGGTGAGGACGACAATACCCTCGCTAGGAATGTCGTGAACTTCCCCTCGGCGCAACTCAATTAATGGGTGATTGGCCAGCGTTTCGGTCAGGTTTTGGCTAAACTGACCGCGATCGACCGCTAAAGCACCCCCCGCTGGAACCGCGTGCTCATCGGCTTTACCAATGATGATGGAACCCAGACGACGCAATTCTTCGTGGAGCAGACCTGCGGCGCGATCGCTCGATTGGGCCCCAAACGAGTTGCTACAAACCAACTCGGCCAAGTGTTCGCTGTGGTGAGCTGGGCTGAGGCGTTCCGGTCGCATCTCATGCAAAATCACGGGAATGCCAGCCTGGGCAATTTGCCAAGCTGCTTCTGTCCCTGCTAAGCCTCCCCCAATGACGTGAATCGGTGGGATGCCAGTGGTGCTGAGCGAACTATGCACGGAATTTAATCTCCTAGTCTTTAAGCGGCGGATGGAGTAGCGTCTGTGGAGAAGCTGTAAATCACTTGAGTTTCCAAGTGGTCAGAGACGGCGGCAGGTAGTTGGTCTAAGGCAAAGGTGTGACGATCTAGCTGTACCTGTAAGCTTTTGAGTGGGTCAGACCCCGGAGAAATTAGAAACTCCACTTTTTGAATTTGGGGCCACTTAGCTAAGTCACCTAAAATGTTGGCGATCGCTTGGACGTAAGGATGTCCCGGTTGTTGATACCAGTCAGCCGCCGCTACGTGGGGTTGATCGAAGCCCACATGCACCGCTAGCGAAGGTTTACCAAAGAGAGCGATCGCGACGGGTCGAGCTTCTTCCTGCAATAACAGATTTTGGGATTCCACCAAGTGCCGCAACTTTTCTAAGCGCTCGTAGCGCTCTGTGGCTGATTGCGGTTGGTCTCGCCAATGAATGGCTACGGTCATCAAGTAGGTCTGCAACAGCATGTGGCCTAACTTGGTAGCTTTGGTTTCTAGGTAGGTGGAGTTGTAAGGAGTCGCTTCGATTAGGAGTGGGACGCGATCGACGACTTCTAAGCCATAACCCTTCAAGCCTGCA
>DATNPE010000634.1:0-15017 GCA_036703355.1 Allocoleopsis sp.
CAAAAGCCGCCCAGTTCTGGCGCATGAGCTGATTGGGGACTGCGCCGAGGCCGTGTTTCTGCTTGTTCGGTGTAGAGCTTGTCTGAGATGACGTTGGGTTCGATCGGTTCTGGCCTGGACGTAACGCTACGAGGCATGGCGCGAGTCGGCTCAGGAGTGAAATAACTTGGCTCAACGACAATATCGGGTCTGCTGTAAGCCACTTCCGCCGTTACACTCCGACTGAGCGGTTGCTGCAAGCCTGCAACTTTCTGCAATTGCAAAGCGGATTGAACCACTTTGTCTACTTCTGTGCGTAACTGCTGATTTTGCTTCACCAAACTCTGATTCTGGTTGTTGAGTGAGTCGAGCATGGCACGGGTTGCTTGCAGTTCAGCTGCTAGCTCGCGATAGACCGAAATGGGTACTGAAGGAGCATAACCATTCGCCGCAGTTTGCCCGGAGTAACTAGAGGCCGTAACGTTGTGCATTGGTGGCTTAGTATTGAGATGGGATGTCATAGGGTTGAGCCGAAATCCTAGAGGGCAGCATCATTCACTGAGTCGATTGATCTATGCCCCAGAATAGATGAAATTAGAGCAATCTAACAGCGATTCGTCAAGGAATTCGCTACAAATCTGCAAATACAACCCCTAACTTTCGATCCACTCATTCTCTAACGTTTGTCTCTGCATGACTATGAATCACTTTCCAGCCTCTCCAAATCAGGTATTTGAACCTGATGCAACTGTTGAAACTGCATCTCAGGTGAAGTATGGAGAACGGCAGATCGCTGAAGGCCAACTAATTACTTTTCCCAATCCTCGGCTGGGACGACGTTATGATGTCAGCATTACGTTGCCAGAATTTACCTGTAAGTGCCCATTTTCGGGATATCCTGACTTCGCCACGATTCACATTACCTATGTGCCCGATCAGCGAGTGGTAGAGCTGAAAGCGCTGAAGCTGTATATCAATAACTACCGCGATCGCTACATTTCTCACGAAGAGTCGATCAATCAAATTTTGGATGACTTTGTGGCTGCGGCTGATCCCTTAGAAGTCCGAATCAAGGGCGACTTTAATCCCCGTGGCAATGTTCACACGGTCGTGGAAGTGCATCACCGAAAAGATGCTTAAATGCTTGAGATGAGTAGAGGTCGCTCACCTCGTCGAATCTGCTGCCCAGACATTCTCACTCCCAGATAAAAAGTAAGGGCAACCTTTGTGGCTGCCCCTACCGTTATTGTTCTTTGGTTGAAGGGTGCCTGAATCTCTAACGAGTGGATGGGGTGAGAGATTCGGGGGCGATCGCAGGTTCCGCAGTAGTAGCAGTGAGTTGGCTGAGGCGATCGAGCATTTCTAGCAGTTCCCGTTCAAAGGCGACTTGGGCGCGATTGGTTCTGCCTCCGATGTAGAAGCGGCCCTCTTTCTGTAAAGCCCAAATTTGCGAGTGAGAAACATAGCTCATCAGGACGCTCAACATCAGCAGACCAAAGCCAGCGTAAACCGCTGGAATTCCAGGGTCAGCTTTGATCTGGAGACCCGTGCTACCAATCAGATCCACCACAGATAGGGTAACGCCATTGACATCGACTGCCATGCCAGCACGAACGGTGCCCACCAACTTGCCTTGAATGTCGTAGAGCAGCAACATGCCTTGCAGGTCTTTGGCGACGAGGGACAAGCCAGCACTCATATCGGGTTTAGTAGGTACCCAGGTGCCCCAAATGCGTCCAGCTCCGCCTGTTTCCAGTTGGCCCATTGGTAACTGAAACACTGGGCTTTTGTTAACTCGAACTTGAGCTGCCGCGATCGCCCAATCTGCCTGATAGAGCGTCACACCTTTGTAGCGCAGTGGTTCGTTAACGTGGATGGTTTTGCGTTTGACTTCCTGCCCTTGGTCATCTAGCACCGATAAGTCTGAGTAAAACTGATCGATCGCGCCCTCAGGGGTGTAATCAATCCAAAAGCGATTCACGCGGACTGACCAATCTTTCGGCACCTGTGCCCCTGCCCAGGGCCCCGCATCCACAATATTCTGAATCTTGAAGGTATTGCCGCTAGGGATCATTTCCTGGGCCATAAAGCCAGTCATGGCTCCCCAAATTGCCCCTGCCAAGAGGATTAACATGCTGGCATGAACCACAATCGGCCCAATCCGCCCCACTAAACCTTTGCGGGCGTAGAGCTTGTTCCCGTCTCGAAACACTTTGTAGCGCTGCTTTGCCAAAAGTGGCTCTAGGGCTTCGAGGGAGCCTGTCTCCAACTCAGCACTAAGGGCAAGTTTTTGGAACTGGCGGGGCTGCTCATAAAATTTCCAGTTACGAGCGGCTTTTAGGGCGGGAAATTGACGGGTAAAGGTGCAAGCGGTCAGACTGGCTCCGAACAAAATCAAAATTGCCAGGAACCACCAAGTCCGATAGACATGATCTAGCCCTACTGCTAATAGGACTTTCCAGGTCAGAAAGCCAAACAGGGCTGGATCTTCGGGATAGTTAGCTTGATAAAAGGCGATCGATTGGCCTTGCTCAATCACGGTTCCGGAAATGCTTGCCACCGCGATCGCTAACAGCAAAACAATGGCTAAGCGTAAATCTGCCAACAGCGGCAACAGTTCCTTCTGAAAAAAACGTTGTGGGCCAATACTTAAGCTGGAGAGTTTGGATAGAAATGTATTGTCTGTCGTCATTTCTAATAGGTTGCGGTGGGCAGAAGACGAAATAGCAAAGAGAACACGCCAAACCCGACCAGTAGGGCACCACTGGCAGGGGTAATCCAACTAGACCAACGGCGGAGTTCAAGTAACTTCTTGATGGATGCGGTAAAAGTGCCTGCTAAAACCAAAGGGGCCGAGTAACCAACCGTGTAGACCAGGAGCAGTACACCGCCCAGGACAGGATTGTGTGTGGTAGACACCCAGCCCAATAAAGTCGCGAGGACAGGAGTGCTACAGGGGGAAGCCACCAAACCAAAGGTCAAGCCCAACAGATAGGCGCGCACTCCTGCGGGTAAATCTTTCGGAATCAGATCGAAACCATCAAAAGAAGGTAGTTGAAGCGGTAGGGCTTCGAGTAAATTTAGCCCCATAATGATGGCGATCGCGCCAACGATAATCGGCAATCCCAGACCAATTTGGCCGTAAACTTGGCCCAGCACCGTGGCAGCAATCCCTAAACCTGCCAAAGTTGTGGCGAGCCCTAACGAAAACCAAGTGGATTGCAGCGCTGCCTGCCAACGACTTTTGGCTTCGTACCCCCCGATATAGCCAATCGTAATCGGCAGCATTGACAGCATACAGGGGGTCAAGCTAGTCAGAAGCCCAGCCATAAAAATAACCGCAATGCTAGTCACGGTGAGATGGGTCAACTGAGTCGAAACCAGATGGTTAGCAAATTGTTCTAGTTGGTACAGTTGGGTCCGCAATAATTCCATCATGCTAAAGCTGACTCAGTTCGCTCGAACGCTATCCTTTAATTTCATTATCAAGGTTTCTCTGAGCCACTGGTTAAAGATTGGGCAAACTCTTGGACCCACTCATGCGTTAGCTCTTGGCCGAGAGACGCGGTTCGGGTAGTTGCACGACTTCTGCTTCGCTACTTTCGCGCGCCACCCGAATCAATACGCCTGCCGCTAGCAAGCTGGCAATCATGGAACTACCGCCGTAGCTGAACAAAGGAAAGGGCAATCCTGTGGTCGGTAGCACACCCGTTGCGACACCAATATTGAGTAATGACTGACCCACCATCAAAATTACAGCGCCGATCGCCACCAATTGATGGACAATTTTGCGAGCTTTGAGGGCAACCAACAATCCCAGGGTGCCGTAGGCCGCTAAAAGCAGCAACAACAGCAAGCTACCGATAAAGCCAAATTCCTCGGCGAAGACCGCAAAAATAAAGTCTGTGTATTGAATCGGTAAGTAAAACAGTTTTTGTTGTGAAAGGCCAAAGCCTGCGCCCCAAGTTCCGCCCGAACCAACCGCCAGTAGACTTTGAATTAATTGATAACCGTCTTGAGCGGGATCTGCCCAAGGATTCAAAAACGAAATCACTCGACGTCGCTGATACTCTTTGATGCTGATACTTAGCGTCGCTAAAAGCAGCCCTCCTAACGCGGTGCCACCTAGGTAGGCATAGGGAATGCCAGCGGCCATTGCAATCAGCCAAAGCGTCATGCCGCAGAGCGCCGTTGTACTCAAATTCGGTTGCAATAGAATCCCTGCCAGCACAGCGGCAAAAATACCCAACCAAATAAATCGATAGGTTGAGCTAAATCGATTCCATTGGCCGAACAGACGCGCACTTTGCAGCACCAAAAAAGGCTTGATTAACTCAGAGGGCTGTAAGGGAACGGGACCAAGAGAGAGCCAACGAGTAGCACCATTGACCGTAGTGCCAACCCCTGGAACTAAGGTGGCGAAGATAAGCCCCAAAATTAAAATCAAAAACCAATGAGCCATCCCCAAGGCATAACGGAGCGGAGAATGAACTAGTAGGTTAAATCCTACTAAGCCAACCAAAATCCAAACGATTTGGCGCTTGAAGTAGTAAAGCCCATCCCCAAAGTCTGCATCTGCAACTGGAAAGGAGGCAGAGAATAGGGCGGCTAGACCAATCATGAGCCACAGAAACGTCAACCATCGTAGGAGTCGCGCTTCGAGGGCCCAGCTCTGTGCTGACGTGTCAAAAAATGGAATCAGATGGCGAAGATTCACAGCAACTTGGGTGCAATCAACGAGTATCTGTTAAGAGTAGCGCAGGCGATCGCCAAAAACATAAGCAATAAAAAAGAGGCCATCGTGGCCTCAGAGCTTGTATTCCGAGTCAGTAAAGAGTTGAGAGCCTTTATAGGCATTACTCAATAAATTTAGAAATTTAGAGAAGGCCAGTATTGGTTCCGGGCTTGCCAGTTGCCAATTCAACTTTGACAATTTTGCCGCCCATTTTCATAATGCGTTGTTGCTCACGGAACCAGTTCTCGTAAGGAACCAGCTTGGTGAAGTAGGTGTTTTGCAGTTCCCGCTGGGTGCGAATCCGAGTTTGGCTAGGAACGCAAGCCGTAATTTTGAACATCCGCATGGGTTATTTCTCCTGACTAGGTGCAGAGTTAAAGTTTGGAGATCAAAGAATTTCAAGTCCAGAAGCTTAGAGAAGAAGCACCAATCTCTGAGAAACAAAAAGTTGCTATGAGAGTGGCATCTAAGATTCTGCTGAGGTTCGAAGTATGCTTACTGAGTTCAGTAATGAAGCGGCTAGAGGCGCTACAGCAGCTAAACCGTGATGCGATCGCTTAAATCACGAATGTAATAGCGAATAAAAATCAAAGCTTCTCGATATAGAGGGGCGATCGCAAAACCAAAAAATTCCTCTAAATACACTGAAGGCTGGGAGTCGAGAGTCAATACTAGACCGCTAAAACCAATCTACTGATGCGTTAGACAAGTCTTTAACAAGCTAGCACTCACTCTAGACTTCCCAGACCTTACAGAAGGGGTTGAGCTTTGAGTTTGAATTAAAGCTAACTCAGCACTCAGAACTCAGAATCTAGCTAATTAGCTCAAGCCAGAGGAGATGTAGTCGAGGTAAACACCCATTTCCTTACCAGCATCTGCACCAACCAAGCTAGCAGTCACTTCTTTGATTGCTTGGATCGCTTGAACAGTCGCAGCGATGGGTACACCCAAGGAGTTGTAGGTTTCTTTCAAACCGTTGAGCACGCGCTCATCGAGGATGGAAGGATCGCCAGCTAGCATTGCGTAGGTAGCATAGCGGAGGTAGTAGTCGAGGTCGCGGATGCAAGCAGCATAGCGACGGGTGGTGTACATGTTACCACCGGGACGGGTGATGTCAGAGTACAGCAAGGACTTAGCAACAGCTTCCTTCACGATTGCAGCTGCGTTAGCGCTGATGGTGGTAGCTGCACGAACGCGCAGTTCACCAGATTGGAAGTAGCCCTTGAGCTTTTCCAAAGAAGCGGTGTCTAGGTACTTACCTTGAACGTCAGAGGAGTTAATAACAGCAGTAATTGCGTCTTGCATGGTTTTGCTTCCTTAAATCACGTAATCTCGAAACGTATTTTGACTGTGCGTAGGCAAGGTCAAAACCTTACTGCATTGCACCGATCACGTAGTCGAAGTAGGAGCCAGCTTCAGCAGCGTCTTCACCAGACAGCAGAGAAGTAGCAACGTTCTTCAGGCCGCGGATACCTTCAGCAACGGCATCAGTGGGGGTGCCCAGAGACTTGTACATTTCACGTACACCCACGATACCGATTTCTTCGATGGGGGTCACATCGCCAGAAACGATTCCGTAGGTTACGAGGCGGAGGTAGTAGTCGAGGTCACGTAGGCAGGTAGCGGTCAGTTCTTCACCGTAAGCGTTGCCGCCAGGAGAAACAACATCAGGGCGCTTTTGGAACAGTTGGTCGCCAGCTTGCTTAACGATGCGCTCGCGAGAGTCGGTCAGAACTTGAGCGATGCGTAGACGACGCTCGCCGGAGGTTACGAAGTTCTTGATGCGATCTAGTTCGCCAGGGCTGAGATAGCGAGCCTCAGCATCAGCATTCACGATGGATTTCGTGACAATACTCATTGGTGGATTCCTCCAAAAGAAAAAGTAACCAGACGTGTCTAAACTGGCATTTGTAATTCAAGACGGCTGAGTCTGCACTTGCAAATGTGCCCTAGCAGGATTTCGGCAATCAGCAAATTTTTGCAACTCAGCAATCTGCCTTCCGCAAATATTTTGCGGCATCGGGTTCACATTCTAAGTTTGTTCGTAATAGTTTGTAATATTACCCTCAGCTTTTATAGAAATATAAAGCACCTGAGCGATCGCTCCTTGAACCACCCTTGAGCGTACAAACCTATACGCAGCAAAAAGAGCGAGTCATGTTGCCTCAAAAATTAGCCATGCTCGCCAATCAAATTTATGAATTGCTACTGCAATAAATGAGAAACCCTTTAATCTACTCAATCATTGAGAATGAGCAAGATTGTGTGGCCCAACATAAACTGGGACCACACAATCCAACTCTCTCAAGCGAGTAGGCTAGCAGGCAGCTCTCAAGTAGCTTCTAGCACTCTTTAGCACCTAGACACCGCGAGAGCGACCACCCAAGTAAGAAGGCGAGAGATCAGACCAGGCTTGTTTCACCAAGTCAGCATCCGCCTTAATGCTACCTAGGTAGTTACCAGCAGGCAGGGTGGGGAAGCGCTTGTAGGGCACTACATCTTCACCGAAGTAACGGGCGTATTCGGGGCTATCCACCACTGCTTCTACCGCAGCCTTGAGACCTTGGTCCGCCAGCAACTTGTTGTACTGACGAATCTCGGCTTGAGTGGCAGGTGCGCGACCCAACAGGTGACGGAAGAGGAATTCAATCACCTTGGTGTTGGGATAAGGCGTATAGAAGCGACGACGGTAGATGTCAGAGCTGGCTAAAGCCCGGACGAACTCCCGTACTGAGATCTCGCTATTGCGTAGCTTGCTCTCTAGGTCAGAACGACGGAATTCTCCGGGCACCTGACCGCTGAATACATCTAGTACTTGGCAGTAGATAGCGTTGATCACATTAGCAGTCTCAGCTTGCTCCATGCCAGGATTCATGCGGTAAATCCGAGCGGGTTTGCGGCGAGAAGTGCCAACCCCAACTTCTACCGATTGACCATCTCCATTCGTGTAGGAGCGGCCAAGTTCGAGGAACAGCGGCTGTGTCTTGTCGATCTGACGAGCTTGCTTCGCCAAGTCTGCCATTGCCTTGGACATCAATGGCATCTTGGTAGCATCCATACGAGGCTTCACAGGCTCGAAGCTAGGCACTACCAAGTTTTCGTTTTGCTTGGTCAGCTGGTTGTACAACTTCTCAGTGTTGGGGAAGTTGGCAGCAGGCAAGGTGGGGAAGCGGCGGTAAGGTACCGTATCTTCACCAAACGCCTGAGCATACTCAGCACTGTTAACCATTGCGCCAACGAAGCCCCGAATCCCTGAGGTCGCCAAAATCTGATTGTACTTGCGGATTTCGGCTTGATCCTTAGGAGCACGACCCAAGAAGTGCTTGGTTCCCAACTCAATTACCTTGGTGTTAGGGTAAGGAGCGTAGAACTCTTTGATGTAGAGATTGGAGCTACCCAAGGCTTCGATGAATTCCTTGAGGTTGATCTCACCGTTACCAAGCTTACTCTCTAGAGCAGTAAATTCGTTCTGCACGATGTATGGATTGACATCCCGCTCGAAGATTTGACGGTAAGCGGCTCGAATCAGAATTGGCAGCGCAGTTTTGTCTTCGGCGTTTGTAAGCTTGAAGACCTTGGTTTGTTCCCGCTGCTTGTTGACGCCTTGATTGATGCGGAACTGAATGTCGGGTTCGGTGCGAATTTGCTTCACTTCGCCCAGTTCCACAAATTTTGGCGTTTCAACAGTCTGGGCTTTCGCGCCAGTGTCGCCAATGCTGCCAACGCGGACAGAACGTAGTGCTAAGCCACCAGGGGTGAGATAACGCTCGTAAGGAACGGTATCTTCACCAAAAGCTTCGCTGTATTCTGGGCTGTCGATCAGGGCATCAATCAGAGCGTAGAAGCCTTTCTTAGCGCAGATGTCGAAGTACTTATTGGTTTCTTGACGACCATAAGTAGGACGACCGAGCAAGCGGCGGTGAATATATTCGATCGCCTTGGTGACGTAGAGAGAAGTCCAGTACAGTTTGCGGAAGAGATCAGACTTCGCTAACTGGCGCACAAACTCCCGAACGGTAATCTCGCCGTTTTCTAGCTTGATTTCCGAAACTTTGATGCGTTGGCCTTCGTATACATCCCGACCAAAAACTTGTAGGTAAGCAGCGCGAATTACCTTTTGGGTTGAGCTTTCAGCAAACTTGATGCTGGCGTTTTTGTCGTAGCGCTTACCACCAAAGCTGGGGAGTTGGTCCAGCTTGAATACTTTGGGGCCTAGGGTACCAGGGGCAACACCTCTGGCACTGGGGTTACTCAATTGGTTGTTGATACCAGGACCCCGGTTGATCAAGATCCGGCGAGTATCTTTGCCGAAAGGAGCAGGGCTGGTGCTGGGGTTGCGGGTTTCTTTCGGGAAGATCGCACCAAATTGGATTTCCAGCGGATCGTTGCCAGAACCATAGGGGTGTTGGTCGGGTAGTGGGCGATCGTACCCTGCAAAGGTGGTGAGGAACTGAGGCACCTTGCGGAAAGGAGCACTGTAGTTAAACAGGTCTTGCTGTGGACCCCAGTTGCGGCACTCTTGTGCTTCCTGACCCAGACCGCGTAGATAGGGGACAGTTTCTTCACCAAAGTAGTCAGCATACTCTTGGGAATCTACCAAGGCATCGACTAAAGCAGGTAGACCTCCATTGGAAACAATAGAGAAGTACTTCTGCACTTCTTCACGGCTGCTAGGACCCCGACCCAGGAAGTGACGGAAGGCCAATTCTAGAGCACGGCTATTGATATAGGGTTCAAAAAAGTTTTTGCGATAAAGAGGAGATTTACCCAAGCGACGTACAAATTCCTTCATGGAAATATCGCCGTTCTTGACTTTGGATTCCAAGTCAGAAATGGCGAGGGAGTAGGCGCGGGTAATATCACGCTCAAAAACTTGGCGATAAGCTGCTTTGACAATTTCTTGCTTTTCAGAAGCAGAGAGACCTGGCTTCATTGCATACTTGGGTCGGCGCTCAGCAGCATTGAAGTAAATCTGAGGCAACTGTAGACCTTGCAAATCACCAGATGGGCGTTGCCGCAGTTTGTCAGAAGGGCTAGGAGCCTTAAATTCGTTAATTAAGACATCGAAGTACTGACTGACAACATTGGTGCCCTCTGCGTCTTTGCGGAAGTAACCGAGAGCTGCTTGGCGCATTTCCTGCAAAGCCACGATGGTCGCTTCGCCAGAGCAAGCACTCTCAATGATTTCGCGCAAGCCACGGGTGTTGACTGCAATGATATTGGGGTCGCCAGCCACGATCGCGTAGGTGACGTAGCGTAGGAACCAGCTCAAGTCTCTGAGGGACTTCTGCATGTTGCTGGGGCCATAACGGGCGACGTTAATGGGCCTAAAGTTTGCTGGGGCTGGGCCGCCACCAGAAGCGCTAAACAGCGATCGCAATCCTTCTAGGAAGCCACCACCACTGGATACGTAAGTTGCGGTCCCCAATTTCATGGATTCGCGAACATCACCAACTTCCATGCCACCAGCGGTCGCCATCACGGTTTCCCTAGGCTTCTCCAGGAAAGCCATCGGTGAACCACCCACGAAAATGCGGTTAGCGGCGCGAGAAACGATAATTTCTGAATTTTGAGTTAACGTTTCTGCAATTTCGAGGCGTTTGAGTCCAGAGTTGAAGTAGCTTGTTAGCTCGCCCAACTCGGTCGTGCCTAAAAAGCGGTCTTGCTGTTCAGCTTGAGAAATTGTTGCAACTGGTACGGTTTGATAAAGTTGCGGGCGCGCAACCGAGCTTCCACCACTTGCCTTAACACTCATTGGATTTCAAAAGCTCCCTTCAGATCATTAATGCGTTGAACCTGACCAGAGTGCCACCTGGCAACCATCCACAAGCCGATTCTCTAGTGGTTCATTCAACGAAAGAACAAGGCTTCTGGAAAAAGTTAATAAAACGACTGCCTAGGGTCAACCAGCTCAGTTTTTAGATTAAAACGTTTCGGACGCTCCACAGGGCTTTATTAAAAAGTGTGTAGAGTCACCTTGGTAGGTTTACGGTGCGATCATACGAGATCTAGGCATGGCACCTGAGAAAAAAGATAAGTTTTGTTACTTTGAATTTAGCTAGAAATTACGATTTTGCTTGGCACTATAAGGTTTAGAGCAGTTTTGTTACCTCAGAAGTATGAGCGGCGATCGCCCTCGAATTAGACACAGCCGTCTCAGCAATTGAAAGTGAGAAACTTAATGTTTCGTTACGTGGTAGGGAGAAGGGAGAAGTCAGAAGCCAGAAGGCGGGAGTTAGGAGAAAAATTCGCTGTTAGCATTTGATGTTTATCTTTTAGGGTTTGGCTCTTAGCTTCTGGCTTCTGGCTTCTAGCATGTAGCTCTTAACTGCCAAGTTCTGGCTTCTGCCTCCTGGCTCCTGACTTCTTCCCCCTGTAATCTGCACCAAGACATTCGCTAAACTCAATCTTGCTGCGATTTTGCTCATCATGTCAGACTCTCAAACAGTTAGCGCTGCGGTTGCCAAGCTCTACGATACTTATCCTTTTCCCCCCGAACCTCTGCTAGATGAACCCCCTCCGGGTTATAACTGGCGCTGGAATTGGGTGGCAGCCTACAACTTTTGTACGGGGCAAAAGCCTCCCAAGCAGAATGTGCGGATCTTGGATGCGGGCTGTGGTTCGGGAGTCGGCACCGAGTATCTAGTGCACTTAAATCCGCAAGCTCAGGTGGTTGGTATTGACCTCAGCGCCGGGACGCTCGCAGTGGCGAAAGAACGCTGCCAACGCTCCGGAGCCGATCGCGTGGAGTTTCATCACCTCAGCATTTATGACGTGGATCAAGTTCCGGGAGAATTTGATCTAATTAACTGTGTGGGCGTACTGCACCATTTGCCTGACCCGATTCGTGGCATTCAAGCCTTGGCTCCGAAGCTGGCTCCCGGTGGCTTAATGCATATCTTCGTCTACGCCGAGTTGGGACGCTGGGAAATTCAACTGATGCAAAAAGCGATCGCGCTCTTACAAGGCGATCGCCGAGGCGACTACAAAGATGGTGTGCAAGTCGGTCGGCAAATTTTTGCGGCGCTACCCGAAAACAATCGACTGGTGAAACGAGAACAAGAGCGCTGGTCGTTGGAAAACCAAAAAGATGAGTGCTTTGCCGATATGTATGTGCACCCGCAAGAGGTGGACTACAACATTGAGACTCTGTTTGAGCTGATTGATGCTTCTGGACTAGAGTTTCTCGGTTTCTCCAATCCTCGGCAGTGGCAATTAGAAAGGCTCTTGGGTAAAGCACCGGAACTGGTTGAACGCGCTAAAGGACTGAGCGATCGCGAAAAATATCGCCTCACCGAACTGCTCGACCCCGAATCCGTCACCCACTACGAATTTTTCTTAGCTCGCCCGCCCTTGCCCAAAGCCGATTGGTCAGGGGATGCCGCTTTACTCGCAGCCATTCCAGAGCGCAGCCCCTGTATGGATGGTTGGCCTAGCCAATGCTTGTTTAACTACGACTATCAAATTACGAATTTGTCGCCAGCAGAGTTTGAATTTATTCAAGCTTGCGATGACAATACAGAGCAACAGCGTACCGTTCAGGAGATTCTGGCCGAGCTACCATTAAAAGTGGATCAAGTGCGATCGCTAGTTGACCAGCAATTAATTTTGCTCACTCCAGGACAACAAACAGCGCAGCATTAAGCATTTGGCTATTTCAGCTCGATGAGGCGCTAGCCAGGACAGATTCTCTAAAATTCCTCATCTCAGTGCTCAGTTTTGAGCATTAAGTATTGTTACCACCCCGTGATATGATCTGTCCTGGCTGATCCCAGTCAAGTTAAATATCTGGACTCGTTTCAGAGTTTTGTGACCTTGTCAGACCCAACACTGGAACCAACACCTGTAAGCCGAGATTTGCCATCGAGCGATTCTCCAGCGACAGAACCTAACGCCTCCATGCAGGAGTACTATCGGCTACAGCAAGAACTGCTAGTCATAACGCTGGCTGCAACGGCAGTGATCTTCGGTTTTGTCTGTTTTTTTTATTCTCTGAACATTGCCCTCAACTATTTGATTGGGGCGTGCACAGGTGTGGTTTACTTAAGAATGTTGGCTAAAAACGTTGAGCAGCTTGGCAGTAGCAAGAAGCGTCTGGGCAACACTCGGCTCGCTCTTTTTATTGGGTTGATTGTAATAGCAACTCAGCTAAATCAACTGCAAATCGTCCCAATTTTTTTGGGATTTTTGACCTACAAAGCGGCGCTCTTCGTTTACGTGTTGCGAATTACATTCATCCCTGACCCCAAGTAGGTTGGGCGATTCTTAGAATTCTCCACTCTAATCTCTGGGGAACCTCCTGAATGGACATGCTGTATTTTGATGCCTTTAACTCCTTCCACCTAGCTGAGTTGGAAGTAGGACGACATCTTTACTGGCACCTTGGCAACCTCAAGTTGCACGGGCAGGTATTTATTACCTCCTGGTTTGTGATTGGACTTCTCGTTCTGGTTTCTTTTGCAGCCAGCCGCAATGTCCAAAGAGTACCGTCAGGACTACAAAACCTGATGGAGTACGCTTTGGAATTTATTCGCGACATTGCTAAGACTCAAATTGGCGAGAAAGACTATCGTCGCTGGGTGCCGTTTGTTGGTACATTGTTTCTCTTTATCTTCCTGTCAAACTGGTCGGGTGCCCTTGTTCCTTGGAAGCTAATCAAGCTACCAGAGGGTGAGTTGGGAGCACCGACTGCGGATATCAACACAACTGTGGCATTTGCCTTGCTGACCTCCTTAGCGTACTTCTACGCAGGTCTGAGCAAGAAGGGCTTGGGTTACTTTGCTCACTATGTTGAGCCTGTGCCCATCATGTTGCCTTTCAAGATTTTGGAAGATTTCACCAAGCCGCTCTCTCTAAGCTTCCGTCTCTTTGGCAACATTCTGGCTGATGAACTTGTTGTAGGCGTTCTTGTCCTCTTGGTTCCTCTGTTCGTGCCGTTGCCAGTGATGGTGCTGGGTCTGTTTACCAGTGCGATTCAGGCGCTGATTTTTGCAACCCTGGCCGCCGCTTACATCGGTGAAGCCGTGGAAGATCATGGGCATGGTGGTGAAGAGCATGGGGGACATGCCTAAGTCCCTCAGTCGAGGCGTAGCTTAGTTACGCCTACCTATAGCCCGGAACTATCGCAGAAATTGCTTGGTTTAAGTAGTTGCGATCGGTGATTTAGGGCAGCGTGAAAATCACGTGTCTGCTAGTTAACGTACACCTGTTATTTCTGCATTCGAGATAAGGAAACTCATCATGGATCCATTAGTTTCTGCTGCTTCTGTTTTGGCTGCTGCTCTAGCTGTTGGTCTAGCTGCAATTGGCCCTGGTATTGGTCAAGGTAATGCTGCAGGTCAAGCAGTAGAAGGTATTGCTCGTCAGCCCGAAGCAGAAGGTAAGATTCGCGGTACCTTGCTGCTCAGCTTGGCGTTCATGGAAGCTCTCACCATCTACGGTCTGGTGGTTGCTCTCGTACTGCTGTTCGCTAACCCCTTCGCATAAGGCTTTTGGTTAATGACTCCGTAGAGGCGTGGTCAGCGATCGCGTCTCTACACCCGACTGTTCTCTAGTTCTAGCCCAATTCAAGCTTGACCCTGCTTGGCAACGGGAATCACCTAATTATGATGCACTGGACAATTCTACTGGCTGCGGAAACTGCTAAAGAGGGTGGGTTATTCGATCTCGATGCCACACTGCCCTTGATGGCATTGCAGTTTCTGGCTCTAGCAGCCGTCTTAAACGCGATTTTTTACAAGCCTCTGAGCAACGCGATCGACGGTCGGAACGAGTACATTCGGACCAACCAAGTGGAGGCCAAAGAACGCTTGGCTAAAGCCGAGCACCTCGCCAAGCAGTATGAGCAAGAGCTAGGGGAAGCCCGCCGGAAGGCTCAAGCGATTATTGCTGAGGCTCAAGCCGACGCCCAAAAAATTGCGGCTCAGAAGATTGCAGCAGCACAACAAGAAGCCCAAGTTCAACGAGAACAGGCGCAGCGGGAGCTAGATCAGCAAAAGCAAGCCGCCATGCAATCGTTAGAGCAACAGGTTGACGCTCTCAGCCGCCAGATTTTAGAAAAGCTGCTCGGCCCTCAGT
The DNA here is from genome assembly GCA_036703355.1 of Allocoleopsis sp. Classification (GTDB taxonomy): domain Bacteria; phylum Cyanobacteriota; class Cyanobacteriia; order FACHB-46; family FACHB-46; genus Trichocoleus. Next base: position 14,792 of record DATNPE010000634.1, read on the forward strand.
TGGTCAAGTAGAGCTGGCTCAAGCGTTGGGAGACGGAATCGGGGAATCGCGGCAGCTTCAGTCGTGGTTTGTGACTCTGGTGAATCGCCAGAGTTTGGCATGAGCAGCGCAGTTATGGATGAGTATCATGGGGACTTTTTTATTACTAGCGACGGAAGGTAGTGCGGCTGCCTCCGGGTTGGCAGAAGCAGCTGGGGAAGGTGGGTTTGGCTTAAATTTCGATATT
>DATNPE010000635.1:0-9089 GCA_036703355.1 Allocoleopsis sp.
CACCCGACAAGATGGAGAAACCTAACCCCAAGGTTTTGCAGAAAAAGGCATTGCCAAACAAGCCAAAGACAATCGACGGCACCCCTGCCAAAGCATCCAGGCTTAAGCGTACCAAGCGTCCTAGCCAGCTTTCGGTTGAAGCAAATTCTGCCAGCAAAATGGCTGTGCCCACTCCCAAGGGAATCGAGACTGCCATACAAACGCCAATAATCAATCCGGTAGAAACCAAAATTGGCGCAATGCCACCTTCTCGCCCCGCATTTAACGGTTCAGTGGTGAGAAACTGCCAGGAAACTTGACCGATGCCATGCCAGAAAATATCGCCCAACAACCAGAGCAAGGCTCCCGTGACCAGCAGCACGACCGACCACACCAAAGCGATCGCCCACCATTCAGCAGCTTGAAAAGAAGCTTTTGACGTTGATCGCGTCCTAGGTGAGGTAGTGAAGTCAGTCATATTGACCTCGGTTTAGCACTTCCGCGATCGCCACCAATAAGGCAATCAACCCCATCAAAACCAAGCCACTGACAAACAAAGCGGCTCGATGATTGTCCACGGCATAGGCCATTTCTAGGGCGATATTGGCGGTTAAGGTTCGCACCGGGTCAAACAGGCTGTGAGGCACCTGCACCACATTGCCACAGACCATCAACACTGCCATCGTTTCTCCGATCGCGCGGCCCGTTTCTAAAATCACACCTGTAATCAAACCAGAACGCGCGGCTGGCAACACCACACCCCGAATCATCGCCCAACGCCCCAATCCTAGAGCAGCGGCTCCTTTGACATACTCCGGCGGCACACTGGCAAGGCTCGCATCGGCAACTAAGGCGATCGTTGGCAAAATCATCAAGGTCAGAATCAGCGTTCCGGCGAGTAAGCTCGGTCCCGGTGGATGCAGACGGCCAATCAGAGGCACCAGCACCACCAACCCCCAAAACCCATAAACCACCGAAGGAATCCCTGCTAATAACTCGATCAAACGCCGATAAAGTTGGGCGATCGCGGGAGGGGCGTAGTAATGGCAAAACACTGCCGACAGGATGCCCAAGGGTGTGGCAATCAGCACGGATGCGGCCATGACAAGGAGCGTGCCCGCCAGCATGGGCGTGAGGTTGAACTCATTACTCGCTGGGTGCCAGGATGGATCGGTAAAGAACCGAGATAGCCCCACCTGTTGCAGCAGAGGCACCGCCTCCCAAATTAAAAAAAACAAAATCAGGAGGATAATCGCCCCCGAAATGAGCGCCAACCCTCGCAGCAGCCAGAGGAGCAGCGTCTCACTATGTCGCTGGGACGAAGTATTGCTGTTTAACAATGTCCTGGACTCCCGGAGAGCGAGCGAAGTCAATAAAGTCTTTTTGCAAACCCGTGGGTGCGGTTTTGGTGACTAAGTTCAGGGGACGAGAGATGGGAAACTTCTCACTCGCCACATTCGCGATCGAAGCTGCAACCCCTTCAACAGGCAAGAGCTTGATCGGTGTATTGTGGGTAGCCCCATATTCTGCCGAGCCAATGGAGACATAACCGATCGCATTGGGATTGCCTGCCACCGTCTTGATGCCCTGCTCATTATCGCCAATCACCACATCGGCTTTGATGTCCTTGGGTTCTAGTTTGAAGTACTGAGCAAAGAGTTCTAAGGTCGATCGCCCCTCTGCCTTGTTCACAACGGTAATCGGTGCATCCTTACCACCCACCGCTTGCCAGTTAGTGATTTTCTTGGTGTAGATATCAACAATCTGCTGATCGCTCAACTGCTGCACGGGATTGGCTTGGTTGAGAATTACCGAAATGCCATCCTTGGCGATCGCAAACGCTTGCAAGTCTTTCTCGTTCTCTTTAAGTGTTCTAGACACCATGCCAATATCAGCCACGCCTTGACGAGCATCAGCAACCCCTCGCGAAGACCCGCCCGACTGCACATCAATCCTGACCCCCGGATGTTGCGACTCATAGCGCTTGGCAATCTCAGCCGCCAGTGGCGCAATGGTACTCGATCCAGTCAAGACCAACTTGCCCTGAGCAGAGGTACTAGATCGATTGGTAGCTTGCGGCGACGAATCGCAAGACTGCAACCAGAAACAAGCAGTTAAGCCAATCGCCAAGGACACTACAGTTTGCAATTTTTTCATCAGCGGTTCCCAGCGTCAGAGTTAGTCCCAAAATCAAGAGCCGCAGCTTAGTCAAACGAGAGCAAACAGCATCCCAAATCGATCGCTCTTCGGGTATCTTCCGGTTGGACTTGGCTGGCTAGACAATAAAGCACAGCTTTGCCATCCCGCGTGGCTGTCACCAAGCCCTCTTGGCGCAAAACCTTCAGATGGTGCGATAGTAAGCTCTGCTCCAGACCCAGCACCGCATTCATCTCCCCTACATGCATCGATCGCTGCATCAGCATTTGTAAAACTGCTAAACGGGTTGAGTCAGCCAAAATCTTCAACTTGTGGGCGCAATCAAACTGAGAGGCTATCGGGAGAGAACTCATGGCGATACTGCCGTTGCTTAAACATGAGCGAAAACTGACATGAATGAAGGTTGATATAAGCGTATATTCATATCAATCTGCATTCATTCATCTATCATTAACTATTTCTTAACCAAACTCTCAAAAATAGTTCAGGCGCTCCCAGCGATCGCCCTGATCTGCGGCACGGCCCAGCCATCTCAGACCAAAGAGAAGCCTAGAATGAAAGCAACATCGCGATCGTCACCTCGCTCAACCCCATGATTCAAGCTAAACCCAGATTTGAGAGCTTTGAAGAGTACCTAGCCTATGACGATGGCACAGAGAAGTTGTATGAACTGTTTAATGGAGAGCTAATCGAGGTGCCGCCAGAGTCAGGGTTTAACGTCGAAATTGCTAACTTTCTCTTTGCCATCCTGCTACCTATCGTTGGGTATCGCCGTCTCAGAGGACACGGGCTAGAACTTGAAGTTAGAGGTGAGCCAAGAAACCGCTATCCCGATTTAACGGTGATTCGAGAAGAGCATGTTGAGCAATTACGCAGACGCAATACCCTGCGGTTCGACATGGCTCCTCCCTTACTGGTGGTTGAGATCGTTAGTCCTGGGGAATTACAGCGCGATCGCGACTATATTGCCAAGCGGACGCAATACCAAGATCGAGGCATCCCCGAATACTGGATCGTAGACCCCCAACAGCAAACAGTACTGGTTTTAAAACTCAGCGGCGATACCTATACCGAGGTTGCAACGTTCCAGGATGAGGAGCCAATGCGATCGCCGCAGCTTGGCGCACTAAACCTGACAGTGTCTCAACTGTTTACTTCAGGAGGTCACTTGTGACTATTGCAGCACCAGAACCAAAACCTGAGCTTCAGCCTCCTCGAGTGGGAGAACAGCGAGTCGTCATTCGTGGGGTGTCTTGGGAAGCGTATCTGCAAATTTTGCACGCACTTCCTCAAACCCGTGGTTCCCGCCTCACCTACGACGATGGAGTTTTGGAAATCACAATGCCGTTGGAAGATCATGAGTTTTTTGGTCGATTGATCGAGCGTTTCATCTTCACCCTAGTTGAGGTGTTGGGCCTGCGACTGAAAACGATGGGGTCAACCACGATGAACTATCCCCACCTAAAAAAAGGCACAGAACCCGATAACGCCTACTACACCCAAAACCAAACTCTAGTCAAAGGTCGCAATGTTGATTTTGCTCAAGACCCCCCACCGGATCTGGTGGTAGAGGTTGATATTACCCATACGGATATTCAGAAAAACCAGTTTTACGCCAGCATTGGTGTACCAGAGTTTTGGCGATTCAACGGCAAAGTATGGCGGATCTATCAACTTCAGGAAGGCGTTTATGTAGAGGTAGAAGCTAGCCCAACCTTTCCTCAAGTGCCTAAGAAATGGCTCTATCAGTTTTTAGAACAGGCCAAGGAAGATGAAATTGCCGCAGTTCAGACATTACGGACTTGGTTGCAGTAATTTAGGGCGATCGCTTTCCTAAACCTAAAAAGAGGAAGGCGATCGCCTTGCTTGAGCAGAAACGGCTATTTAGAAATAAAGTGGCACCACATGTGGCCTGGGCCTTCGGGGGAGCAGGTGCGCTCGATTAAGCTGTAGGAATAAACGAGACCTTTGCCTTTGGTGTTGTTCCAATCACTGTTGATGTCGTAGCCGCTATCCCAGTATTCACCGTAGGGATCGTGAACAATAAAGCCTTCGGCGTTGTAGCCCACCAGAACAATGATGTGGCCGAAGCGAGTGAAATACCCATGCACGATCACGGGTTTGTCTTGGGCGATCCACTTCTTCACATCTTCAACTGAAGCAGTTTCGCGGAAGTCATCTTTATAGCCTTTTTGCTCCACTAGCCACTTTAGGTCGTAGGGATCATGTCGAGAGCGACCTTGCTCAATCAAGAAATCGTAATACTCATCTTCTAGTTGAGCTTCCCGTGTCGCTTTTGCCCCAAAGTAGGAAAGACACATCGCCACACTCGTCACATTACAGGAACCGGAGGGATTGTAGCGATTATCCGTTTGAGCAAAGTAAGGAAAATCCTTGATTCGGTGTTGGCGGGGCAGTTCCCCTGGTGTAGGAGGTGAAAGCTGTTGTTGGGTTGCGACCACATCTTCCTGGGACGTGACGAGGCGGACATGATCGGCAAAGGCATACCAAGTATTGCGCCCTTTGAATTGAACATTTTCAAATGCAACTTTAATATGTTTGCCTTCAGCCTTATAGGAATGCAGGTCGAAAAGCTGACCCGCCGTGATTTCTTCCTTTTTATCGGCGGGTAGATCGGACGCCTGAACAGGTTCTAATTTGAAAACTGTGTTTTGCAGAGTTTTGAGCTTCATAACAAGTCACCTAAGAATACATGGCTCCAGTTGGGGGATAAGGAACCTCTAGATTGGCCTGAGTTATATCCACAAGGGAAGCAGGCAAGTTTTCGTCATCGAATCACAATTAATTGCTGACTTTCTACCAGGGGAAAGAATTGCGAAATGGTTTGTGCTTGTACCTTGACAGTGGAGGTTTAGGGAGCTACTTATGCAGATTTATACGCCAGACTGGGTCAAGCACGCAGTTTTCTACCAAATTTTTCCCGATCGCTTTGCTAAAAGCCAGCATCCTCACAAAAAGTTGTTAAAAAACGCCAGTTGGGAAGCTTGGGACGAAATGCCCACGCTGCAAGGCTATAAGGGTGGTGATTTGTGGGGCGTGGTCGAGAAATTAGACTATCTCAAAGATTTGGGCATTAATGCCATTTACTTCACCCCAATTTTCCAATCGGCCAGTAATCACCGCTATCACACCCACGACTACTACCAAGTAGACCCAATGTTAGGGGGAAATACAGCCTTTCGCGATCTGCTAGAAGCGGCTCACAAGCGCGAGATTCGCATCGTACTGGATGGGGTGTTTAACCATGCCAGTCGCGGCTTTTTCTTCTTTCACGACGTGCTAGAAAATGGACCCCACTCCCCCTGGGTAGATTGGTTCAAGATTCATGAGTGGCCTGTATCTCCCTACAACGGGGAGTACCCTGCCAATTACGAAGGTTGGGACGGCAATCGGGCGCTGCCTGTGTTCAACCATGACCACCCGGAAGTGCGGGAGTACATCATGGAGGTGGCGGAATATTGGATTAAGTTCGGGATTGATGGTTGGCGGCTGGATGTGCCCTTTGAGGTGAAAGCACCGGGATTTTGGCAAGAGTTTCGCGATCGCGTCAAAGCCATTAACCCAGAAGCTTACATTGTGGGCGAGGTCTGGGGGGATTCTCGCGAGTGGCTAGACGGCACCCAATTTGACGGCGTGATGAACTATCTGTTCGCAGCGCCCACCATTGCTTTTGCGGCAGGCGATCGCGTGGTGATGGAGCAGGTGCAAGGTCGCTCGTATCAGCCTTATCCGCCCTTGTTTGCTAAAGAGTACGCTGAGAAGATTCAGGAATTGTTAGCGCTGTATCCTTGGGAAATTCAGTTGACGCAGTTGAATTTGTTGGCGAGTCACGATACCGCTCGCTTGCTCTCGATTGCAGGCGGCGATCGCGCCAGTGTCGAACTTGCCACCATTCTCCTGATGACCTACCCCGGCGCTCCCAGTATTTATTACGGTGATGAAGTAGGCTTGCCAGGAGCCCTCGACCCAGACTCGCGCCGCGCCTTTCCAATGGAAGACAAGTGGGAGCAGGATGTACTCAACTATCACCGCTACTTGATCGATCTGAGGAATCGCTATGCGGCTTTGCGAACTGGGGCTTATCAGGTGTTATTTGCCGAAAGCACGGTTTATGTGTTTGCCAGAGTCCTAGGTGGCGAAGAACTGGTTGTGGCGGTGAATGTGGGAACTGCACCAGGGAAAGCCCACATTAATTGGGATGAAACAGGCTTGCGATCGCGCCCTAGCGAAATCCTCTACGGTTCTGCCGAACTAGCGTGGGATGAAGCAAATTCTGCACAGTTGAGCTTAAGTATTCCAGCTCGCACAGGCTGTATTCTGACTGCGGCTCCATCCTCACCGTAGGGGTAGTCTGACTTAATTAGCCAATTTACAGCAATCCTTTTTGATTCTTGAACGGGGTGCAGGGGTGAAACCACTGTGTGGGGGCAGCGCCCCCACCCCCTTGTTCACAAACAATTTGTGAACGCTATAGCTGATTAAATATCTCTCTTAATGTTGATGATATTTAGTCCAGCTTCAAAAAAGTTCTAAATCTGAGGTGGCTGGCTTTCCAGTTGCCTCACTTTGCTTTTTGCCAAAAAACTTCTAGTCAAGCTACAGTCAAAAATGGCATCCCATAGACTAGAGAATTTAAGTTAGCTTAAAGATTAAAAATTAGGAGTTCGGTGTGGATTTGCAAGGTTTCGAGTTGCAATTGGAGGCAATACAGCAACGAATTTCTTCACTTATCCAAGTCGCCGAGCAACTTTCTCCAGATCAAGAAGCAGCTTTAAGAGTAGCGCTCAAGCAGATTGATCACCTGACACAAACATTTCCAGTCCCTCAAAATAACCAGATTATTTCTGATGCTAAAAAAGCACAGACTGTAATTCATCAATCAGAGAAAAACTTTTCAAAAATACTTCAGCTTAGCCCTGTTGCCATTAGCATTTCTACCGTCGATGAAGGTCGCTTCATGGACGTTAATAACAGCTTTGTCGCTTTGGTAGGGTATAGCCGTGAAGAATTGATCAATCACACAGCTTTAGAACTAGCCCTCTGGCACAGCGCCACAGATAGAAGCAAGTTAGTAGAGCTCCTGAAACAACAAGGGTTAATCCGTAGCTTAGAGGCTAGATATGTCAGGAAGTCAGGTGAGATTCGAGATGCTTTAATCTCTGTAGATGTGGTGGAGCTAGGCGGAGAAAGGTATATTCTGACTTTTATAAACGACATCACCGAGCGCAAACGAGCTGAAGCCGAACTCCGACAGCTTTACCAAAAAACGCAGTATCAGGCCCAACGAGAGCAAGCTTTAAACCGCTTCACCCATGCAGTTCGTAGTTCTTTAGCGATCGAGCATATCTTTGTCACCGCAGCGCAGGAGGTGGGGCAGATGCTAGAGATCGATTACGTTTCGATTTTGCAGTATTTACCTGAGCGACAAATATGGCTGAATGTGGCGGAATATGAGCAGCAACCAGGTTTGGAGAGAGAAGGCATTGGTATGGAGATTCCAGATGCAGGTAACCCTCTAGCCACTCGCCTGAAGCAATTAGAAGTGGTCCGCATCAACAATACGGAGGTGCTGAATGACCCCATTAATAGTGATCTCGCAGAAGAGTTTCCAGGCGCTTGGTTGCTGATTCCGTTGCACTACCAAGGCAATCTTTGGGGCAGTTTGACTTTATCTCAACAAGGTTCCCCTCACACCTGGCAAGACTCAGAAGTAGAGTTAGGCTGTGCGATCGCCGATCAATTAGCGCTAGCAATTCAGCAATCAGAACTTTACCAACAGGTGCAGCAACTCAACGCCAATCTGGAGCAGCAGGTGCAAGAGCGCACCCAACAACTGCAACGAGCTTTAGGTTTTGAGGCATTACTCAAACGGATCACAGACAAAGTGCGAGACAGCCTGGATGAAGGTCAGATTTTGCAAACTGCCGTTCAGGAGCTGGGGTTAGGGCTACAAGTGAAGCGCTGTGAAACGGCTTTACACGACTTGGCACAACAAACATCCACGATCGCTTATGAATTCACTGCCGCTCCCCAGGCTTCTCAGGGGCAGATGGTTTCGATCGCCGATCGTCTGGATGTGTATGAGCAGTTGACACAAGGTCAAAGTGTACAATTTTGCCCGCTTCAAGCTCCACCGACTGGTGAGACAGACACAATTTTGAGTTGCCCAATCAGTGATGACCATGAAGTTTTGGGCAGTTTGCATTTATGTAAACCTGCCCCAGCTACTTTTGATGAGTTGGAAGTACGCATTGTGCAGCAAGTCGCCAATCAATGTGCGATCGCCATGCGCCAAGCTCGGCTCTACCAGGCAGCTCAAGCCCAAGTCCAAGCTTTAGAAGCGCTGAACCAACTCAAAGATGACTTTTTGAGCACCGTTTCCCATGAGTTGCGGACTCCAGTTTCCAATATGAAGATGGCGATTCAAATGCTGAAAATTGCGCCCAGCATGGAGCGGCGGCAACGCTATCTAGAAATTTTGCAGATGGAATGCGCGCGGGAAATTGAGCTAATTAATGATCTGCTCGATCTCCAGCGTCTAGAATCGCAAGCCTATGCGATCGCCCTGGAAGAGACAATTCTGTTACCCAATTGGCTCCCCGACGTGATGGAGCCGTTTCGCTCCCGCATCCAGGAACGGCAACAAATTCTGACCGTTGATGTGCCCGCCGATTTACCACCCTTAATTTCGGACTATGCCAACTTAGGTCGTGTCTTAGCGGAACTGATCAACAACGCTTGCAAATACACGCCAGCAGGTCATCAGATTCTTTTGAGTGCCCGATATGATCCTGGGTCTTTGGCGATCGCTCCAACTCCCCAACCCGCGATCGTGTTAAGCGTCAGTAACCAAGCCAATATTCCGGCAGCTCAACTCGCACGAGTTTTTGAGAAGTTTTACCGAGTTCCCCATGCCGATCCTTGGCAGCAAG
>DATNPE010000636.1:0-8551 GCA_036703355.1 Allocoleopsis sp.
CTTATTTGATGCGACGCTTTGATAAGCCTGAGCCTTTGAAGCAGAGTTCTAAGCCTCAGGGGTCTTAGTTTTTCTTTTGGAGCCGAGCCCTTGGGGGCACTCGCCCCCAAACCCCCGCTGAGGGACGGCTGCGTCCCCCAGACCCCCTCCAGACGAAGCTGAGTATAAGCGTTTCGATACTTTTGGTTCTTCTGCTCCCTCACTCCTCTCTCCTTACTCCTGACTGACTCCTTACTCCTGACTCCTGACTTCTGACTCCTCAGCACCCAGCACTCCTCTTTCATCCCTCCTCCTTCATCCTTCTTCCTATGTCCAACGCTCTGTTCTTTGTGGAAAATCTCCGAGTTGCTTATCCTGCTTCCAGTCGGGGTCGGACGGCTGATGGGGAGGTGGCTTGGGCGGTGGATGATGTGTCGTTTACGCTGCAACCGGGGGAACGGTTGGGGCTGGTGGGTGAGTCGGGTTGTGGCAAGTCTACGTTGGGACGGGCGGCGATGCGGTTGTTGCCGCCTGCGAGCCAGGTGGAGGGGCGAGTGACGTTTCGGGGGCAGTCGGTGTTTGATTTGTCTCCGGCGGAGTTGCGACGGTTTCGGGGTGAGGCGGTGGCGCTGATCTTCCAAGATCCGATGACGCGGCTTGACCCATTGATGACGATTGGGGAGCATTGTCTGGAGACACTGCAAGCGCATCAACCGCAACTTTCACGGCGGGAGGCGAAGGAGCGGGCGATCGCGACGTTGGAGGCGGTGAAGATTCCGGCGAGTCGATGGTCGCAGTACCCTCATGAGTTTAGTGGCGGGATGCGGCAACGGGTGGCGATCGCGTTGGCGTTGTTGCTTGATCCCAAGTTGATTGTGGCGGATGAACCGACGACGAGTTTGGATGTGACGGTTTCGGCCCAGATTTTGCAGGAGTTGACGCGGTTGTGCCAGGAGCGGGAGATGGCGCTGCTGCTGATTTCTCACGATTTGGCGATGGTGGGCGAGTACTGCGATCGCATTGCGGTGATGTACAACGGCAAGATGGTGGAAACGGGGCCAACGGCTGCGGTGCTAGAGAACCCTCAGCATCCTTATACCCAAGCTTTGCTCCAGTCGGCGCTGCACATTCAGGCAGTTCCGGCAGATGCACCGATTCCGTTGCCAGATTTTTCGAGTTCTGAGGCTGTGAGCGATGGGTTGAGTTCTGACGTGATCCCCGATCCTTGGGCTAACCCAGAAGCATTGCTGCGGGTGGAGGATTTGAAGCAGTACTACACGTTGGAACAGAATTTCATTGCTCGCCTGTTTAACAAAGAAGATCAGACGATTAAGGCGGTGGATGGGATCAACCTGGAGTTATACCCCGGTGAGACGCTGGGTTTGGTGGGTGAATCAGGTTGTGGCAAGAGTACGCTGTCGCGGACAATTTTGCAGTTGATTCGGCCCACGGGTGGCAAGGTGGAGTTTCTGGGGCAAGATTTGACTCGCCTCTCTAAGGAAGCGATGCGGCAGCAACGACGACAGTTGCAAATGGTGTTCCAAGACCCACGGGCTTGCCTCAATCCGGTGATGACGGTCGGGCAAAGCATTGGCGATCCGCTATTGATTCATCACTTGGCGAATGCAGTGGAAGCGAAGGAACAGGTGTTGTCGATGCTGAAGCGGGTAGGACTGACACCTGCTGAGGAGTATTACCATCGCTATCCGGCGGATCTCTCTGGGGGGCAACAACAACGGGTGGCGATCGCGCGGGCTTTGATTACTCGACCGAAGCTAATTATTTGCGATGAGCCGGTGAGTATGCTGGATGCGACGGTGCAAACGCAAGTGCTCGATCTGATGCGGGAGCTAAAGCAGGAGTTTGAGCTGACTTACCTGTTTATTACCCACGATCTGTGGGTGGCGCGATTCTTCTGCGATCGCATCGCGGTGATGAATGGCGGCAAGATTGTGGAGATTGGCTCAACTCAGGAGATTTTCACCAAGCCGAAGCACCCCTATACCCAAACACTGTTGGGTGCGGCTCCGCTGCTGGCAAGACATTAACTGATGAAACTTGTGAGGAAGCGTTGCAATTTCAGCGAGACACTTAAAAAGTGATCTAGGTTGAAAGGGTAGACTCTGCGATCGCGACACAAGCAGAGCAGATCGTAACCAGATGTTGCGATCGGGAGCAAAACCGATGACAGAACCGGAAGTATTGGACTGTCCCAAGTGTGGCAAGAAAGGCTTGGTGCGCTGCTTGCACAGTGAGGATGATCTGTTTCAGTGCGTCTATTGCGATTACAGCCATGATCTAACGAAGGCCAGCGAGCCTAAAGGTGGTACAGGTACAATTCTTCTAGCGATCGTGTCTGCCCTGCTGATCACACTCTTATTGTTTGGCTAATCGCAGGAGCACGGCTAAGGCTTAAGGGCGATCGCGCGAATCCGGCGGTAATCGGCAAACCAAGTTCCATCGTGATAAAGCTGAGAACGGATGCGTTCGGTAATTTGAGTCAGAAAAGCGGTTTGCTGCTCAGTGGGAACCGCTTGCAGAAAAGATTGAGCAAACATCTTGATCCAATTTTGCATCCCATCTGTATCGGCGAGGGGGGTAGGGCGATCGAACAAAGCCGCGAATTGAACTTCAAAACCTTGTTGTTCTAGTAAAGTTGTATATTCGCTGATGCTGGGGAAGTACCAGAGGTTGAGGGTTTCGGGGTTGGGATATCCCATCTCTCTCAAACTCTGTTCTAGGGCTGTGGCGATCGCGTTTACATTGCCTTTACCGCCAAACTCGACGACCAAGCGGCCACCCGGTTTGAGCGCTTGCCACATCCTTGCGATCGCCGCTTCAGGTGGTTTAACCCAGTGCAGCACGGCATTGGAAAAGATGGCATCAAACTGTTCTACAAAAGGTAGTTCGGTGGCATCCGCAACTTCAAAACGTAGATTGGGATAATTTTGTTGTGCTTGAGCAATCATGCTGGCGGCGCTATCAATACCAAGAACCGTGGCTCCGCGATCGGCAATTTGTTGTGTGAGTGCTCCGGTGCCGCAGCCTAAATCAAGGATATGTTCGCCTGATTGTGGAGCTAGGAGATCCAGTAGTGCCGCACCGTATTCAGCGACAAAACTATGTTTGCGATCGTATAAGTCGGCGTTCCACTGATTTGTTGTCATGATCTTTGTCTCTTGGAAGACTGATACGCTCTTTGCACTGCCCCCTAACTCCTCAAATAAAAAGTCCTAGCCTGATTGAAGCTCCCTGCATTGGCCCCCTCAGTCCCCCAATACTGGGGGAAGCAGGAAAATCCCTCTAATTCCCCCCAGCATTGGGGGTTAGGGGGGCTGAAGGCTGCACTAAGCAATTAAATCGTGTGTATACGGTAGCCAAATTTGAGAGATTAGGAAGTCTTAAATCTCAGGAAAGTGCAGAAACTGCTTCTAGAATACGTTCTAAAACTGCATCTAAGTTAGCAAAGACTTCTTGATTACGAAAGCGTACAACTTGATATCCATACGCCTTGAGCTGCTCAGTTCTTGAATTGTCATAGTCAGTTTGCTGATTGTGAACTGTACCATCCAACTCAATAATCAGCTTATGTTTTGCACAGAGAAAGTCTGCAATGAAGGGGCCAACTGGGTGCTGACAACGAAACTTCAAACCATGAAGTTGTTTCCTTTTTAATGCTTGCCAAAGTATCTGCTCGGCAGGAGTGAGGTTGTAGCGCAGCTTTTTTGCGGCAGATTCGATTTCGGGTGTAGTACCACGAATCCGGAGTGTTGTTTTGTTCAATGCGGGTGGTTGCGATCGCCTGAACTTAGAGTTCCCTAGTTCTATTCGTTGGTAGCTCCCAATATTGACAGGGTGGTTTCACATAGCAAAAGAAAAATCTTGAATACAGTTTGACTCCCTGCACTGCCCCCCTCAGTCCCCCAAATTTGGGGGAAGCAAGAGTTCAGTTCTTCCCATTCCGAGATGACTGCAAGAATTATAGTTTGGAGAAGCAAGAATCTAGTTCTCCCCTTTCTGGTATGCCCGCTAGGGCTTTAATTTGGGGGGCTAGGGGGGCAATATCACTCAACTAAGCAACACAGCGCGATCGCTTCTACTTCTTGCGGGATTTGGTGGTGTAGCGTTAGACTTCCTGCGCTTCCCTGACCAGTGGTTGCGGTTGGCTTCTAGCGCGACTGGCATACTGGCCATAGACATTGACGAGATAGGGCATGAGATAAGTTAAGGCTCCGGAGATCCAGCGATCGCGGCTCATGTTGCTTTGGAGGACTGCTGGGCCGTGATTGATGAGAAACAGGAGAGAGCCAACAAACAAAGCTGTCTTAAATCCAGTAGGGATAAACTCTTTGTCAAACAGACTGGCGAGATAACCTCTGATTCCCTTCATTGCTGATCAGCCATTACATTCATGCTTTAGATTAAGGTATCCGATGAATTCAAGCTGTGAACTAAATAGCAAAAAATTTGGTCACCGCATGGTAAGAGCAATAGCGACCGAGAGGAATTAAGTTTTTATTCAAGTTGGCTTATGCGTAATCTTTAAACCGAACATTATTACTCTAATATTCTCAAAAAACAATGATCTCAATCACAAGAATAAAAATCAAATCTTTAGATATAGAACTGGTGATAGAGGTTACAGAAATATCTAGCAACTATCTTCTGGATAGGTGTTTCGTTAAAGTACTTCATGCTTCTCTCATCTAGACCGCTGAAAGATATATTCTTCTGTCCTGAAGAGTCTAACTTTTATTCAAACTGTATAGAAAACCTAGTCTTAAAGCACTGCGTTGGTTCTGAATCTATTATTGAATTTGGCTCTGGCGATGGGAGCCCTGTGATCCAAGCCCTACTAAGAACTGAATTTGAAGGTACAGTTCATGGCTTTGAAATCAATCACTTAGCTTGTGACGTCGCTCATGAAAAAATTAGCGAATACGAGTTAAGCGATCGCTACAAAGTTCATTGCAATTCCTTCTTTGACTCCCTCAAATTCCAGGCAGATTACCTAATCTCAAATCCTCCCTATCTGCCCGCCCTAGATAATAAGATTTACCAACCGTTTTTACATGGTGGAATTGATGGCATTACTGTTACTAAGAAACTACTCTCTTGTAATCACAAAAATGTTTTAGTCATGGCTGCTAGCTATTCTGATCCTCAAGGATTGGTAGACTACGCCCATGAGCAAGACTATGTGGTTTCCGACTTCATCATTTCGCCACTACCCTTTGGCTACTACAGTTCTGATCCAAAGGTACAGAGTAGAATTGCCGACCTACGCCGAGAAAAGCGAGCCTTCTACACTGACAACCTGTATCTCCTAGCTGGAGTGCTATTCACCAAACAAGAGGTAGCCGATAACGAAGATGTCTCAATTGAATTGATGCGGTTGATGACAGCACTGTAGAAGCTAACTGACCTCTCCCCAACCCCTCTCCTACAACTACAAGGAGAGGGGCTTTTAGTATATGTTTTATATATTTTTCGATAGCTCCCCTTCCCTCGTAGGGAAGGGGCTGGGGATTAGGTGCTTATCTCTCAATCCAACGTCGCTGCGTTATCCGCTTCTTTCACCGATCGCACCATTGCATCTCCTGCGCGATCGCCAATCAGCTTCTCTTGGTCATATCCCAACACGATTTGCCAAGCATCCTGAGGATACCGATCGACTAGAGGCAACGCCACATCATCAATCATCCAGCGACCGTGGCGCTCATCTTCGCGGATATGTAGCTCCCAATAACCAGAAGCGGTATCCGAGAGATTTAAGCGTTGCGCTGCCGTTAAGTAATTACGATAGATCCAGGGACCAGCAATTTCAAAATAAGCCAAGCCGCCGTTGTAGCGGAGATAGTGCTGCTTACACTCCGTCAACAAGAAATTATGATTGATGCTCGCTAGCACTTCCCAAGGCACCAAATCAAAATAGGCTTCAGGCTCCGTACTCAAGCCCAGCTCCGCCATCATATTGGCAAAGAAAGTCGAGTGCTTGCGGTTGAAGCGTCCGTTGCCATATTCCTCCAGCAACACCCGCACCAAAGTACAGTGCACCTCATTGCTAGCACCCCCCAGAATCCGTACTAGGCGGCTCGCCTCTACTAATCCATCAAACGACGCGATCACCAGCAAACGCCGATATCCTGCCAACGTCGCTTCCTCCCGGAGATAACGACTATTGGCATTGAGCGGTGGATCGAGATCCGCATCTGAGCGCTCAATCAGCGCTTGCTTCACCGCCGTAGCATCCAACTGCTTCAAAGCGGCAACATCCAACTGTTGCGCTTCCCACGCTTGCCAAACCGACTCAATCCGATTGCGGATTTGCTGGAGGTAGAACGATCGCTCATTCTTGTAGTGCTGCAAATCGTCATACCAGAAAAACTTAAGCCGATTGATCCGATACAGCACCCGCTGCACAAACCGATGTGCCGCCTCCACCCCAGATTCATCATGATCATCTTGGATATAAGCTGTATCTAAAGCGATCGCCAAAACCCGCTCAAACTCTGCCACCAATTCTGGCTTCGCCTGCACCTTGCCGTCTAGATCATCCAACTCCAGTAACCGAACAAACCGTTGCTCCACCTCCAAATAGTTAGGAACCCCTTGAGCCTCGGATACAGCAGCAACCCCAGCTCGTGGACCCTGGAGCGTCATCATACTACTCTGCATGAAATCTTCCTTGGTATTGAAAACATGTATTGAAAACAGCTAATCGCGATCGCTCAAAAGCTCGCCGCTACATCAACTGTTTACAAAGTAACGAAGCAACACAAACTCTCCGTCCATCTCTAGAAGGACAGCGAGTTCTATCTTTTGGAGAAGGAGGAGAGAGAAGAGGAGAAATAGCGCTGGGTGCTGGGTGCTGAGGAGTTAGAAGTCAGAAGTCAGGAGCCAGAAATCAGAAAGTGAGGGGTAAGGAGTCAGAAAGTGAGGGTAAGGAGAGAGGAGTGAGGAGTGGCAAAAAAAGAATCGAAACGCTGACAGTACCGTTCGTCTGGAGGGGGTCTGGGGGACGCAGCCGTCCCTCAGCGGGGGTTTGGGGGCGAGTGCCCCCAAGGATCGGATTTGCCAAACTTCAAGCGTGGAAAAAACAAACCCTAAACCGCCACTCCTACCAAAAACACCAACATCACCAGCCAAAACCCCAGCCCACAAGCCAAAATCACCATCACTTCCCAAGCCAACGAATGGCCTGACGATTCTAGAGTCCTCTCATGAAACAACTTATTGTGGCTAGCCATCTGACTACCCTCCAAAATCTAATTACCTATCCAAAAACCAGGAATCACAGATCTTTCAACCCATTTTTGGATAGAGTCTTATCCTATATATAGCAATCCTAGGTCCGTTGCTGCGAAGCGATCGCCGCTGGCGCTGTATGCTCCCGATAGTGACTATCTAACCAGCAACGAGGCAGCGATTCACCCGAAGGAAAAACCAACTCAATCTTAGAAAAAGATCTCGGATCTTGCTCCTCCTGCCCCTCCTGAATCCGCCCTTGCACCTGATCGTGTAGAGGATTCACCAAATCCTCAATCGCCAGAACCTCAATCAAAGCATCGCCATCTTGTTGTTTAAGCAACATAGATCATCTCCTAAGCTCATGGGTCTGGCTCAGACTAATGCACAGATCCCTAGCTCAACGCCCCCCTTTAGCTATATCTTTCGCTTCATAGAGCTTTACAACTCATTAAGTGAAATCGTCCAGAAATTGACGATCAAGCCTGGAGATTAGAGGATAGGGTATACGTGATTTTACGCAGTTAGGTTACAGCATAGCTTCAATTAATATAAGCTGCTGATTTTAGGGCTTCTGGCCCTGAAACCTTTTATAACAAACATGGATGGAGGTGAGCTGCAATGGCACGCCAAGCTTGGTTATTCAGTTATGGATTACTTGCCAGTAGTTTAGTGAGTTGGGGACTTGTCGCTCCCGCGATCGCCCAACAAAACGAACTCACCCGTGCCGAAATTTACAAATTGCAGAACAGCGTCCAACTGCTGCTCCGGAATCAGCCTGCTCGTCCTGCCAAACGTTCCGACGTGCTCGTGCCCCAGGATGCCCTACGTACCGCCGTTCGCTCCACCGCCGAGCTGCTGTTTAACGAAGGCTCCCTGGCCCGTATCGCTGAAAAAACCACTTTTCGCTTCATCCCAGGCTTACGGCGCTTCCAGCTTAAAAATCGCATCGCTCAAGAAACCATCTTCCAACTCAGTGACGGCACCGCCCTCATCCTCAATCCTCCCGGCAGTGTCGGTACCAAAATCGAAGCACCTGGAACCCAAATCAGCATTTTAGCCGCAGCTACCCCCATTCCTGGCTCCCCTCCTGGTGCCATCGCTGGCTCGCCTCCCGGTTCTGGTTCCTCTGGCTCCGTGGTCACCCCACCCACTACTCCTGCTGCTTCCCCCCCTGGTAGTCCCTCTCCAACCGAGCCATCCGCTGCTCCCACCCCTCCTGGTTCTGCGACCCCTGCCCCAGTTGCCGCCGCTAGTATCTATGAACCCAGAGCGATCGCCAGCGCCCTCGTCGTCGAAGCCAATGCTGCCAGCGCCTCTACCC
>DATNPE010000637.1:0-4202 GCA_036703355.1 Allocoleopsis sp.
CATGTTCCAGGGGCCAGGGGTGCAAGTGGTGGCGTTGGTTCCGGTCGCAGGCCCAGTGCCGCCGCCAATCATCGTGGTAATGCCAGAGGCGATCGCGGTCTCAATTTGTTGGGGACAAATGAAGTGAATGTGGCTGTCGATACCTCCTGCGGTGAGAATCATCCCTTCCCCCGCCAAGACCTCAGTGCCAGGGCCAATGATGATGTCTACGTGGTCTTGAATGTAGGGGTTGCCTGCTTTGCCAATTTTGGCGATGCGACCGTCTTGAATTCCTACATCGGCTTTGACAATGCCCCACCAATCCAGAATTAGGGCGTTGGTAATTACCAGATCAACAGCTCCCTCAGCATTGGTGATGGGAGATTGCCCCATGCCATCCCGAATCACTTTGCCACCGCCAAACTTGACCTCATCGCCGTAGGTGGTAAAGTCTCGCTCGACTTCAATGATCAGCTCTGTATCTGCCAATCGCACGCGATCGCCCACGGTAGGCCCATAGGTTTCGGCATAAGCCCGACGATTCATGCGATAGCTCATGGCTGCTCCTGCTGTCTCTAGGGTGTGCGTTGGACTGACGGAAGTGGTACCTTCCTAAGCTGGATAAACTATAATGGCTCGGCTTTGCGAAATCCAGTGTTACTAGAACTAGTGCTAGATTCGGCCTTAAGTTGAGCAGGATGCGATCGCTGACCTTGCACAACTAAATTCACGCCAGTTTCGGGGCGGAGTAAAGCGCCTACCCGCACGGCTCGGATGGGTTCATTTTGAGCCAGAGTAATTTGCCATTGGGAGAGCAGGGTTTTTAGAACCAATTTCAAGCTCTCTTTGGGTTCATCTAAACCCGATCCTTGGAGCACTCGCCCCCAGACCCCGCGAGAAAGTAGAAACACATCTATCTCCTCCTTCCCTTGTAGGAAAGGGGGCTGGGGGGTTAGGTTTCTAATGGGCCGTTGATTTTGGCGTTGAAGCCATAGATTTGGCGATCGCCGACGAAGGGGACGAGTTCTACTTCTCGTTCATCTCCGGGCTCGAAACGGACAGCGGTTCCAGCGGGGATGTTGAGGCGCATACCTTTGGCTTGTTCGCGATCGCAACTGAGGGCAGCATTGACTTCATAAAAATGGAAGTGGGAACCTACCTGGATGGGGCGATCGCCGGTGTTGGCGACTTTGAGCTTAAGGGTGGGGCGACCTGGGTTTAGCTCGATGTCTCCGTCTTCTACGAACAGTTCTCCTGGAATCATCTGGATCTCCTTTGGCCTCAGTGAACCCGATTTAGCGAATGGGATTGTGGACGGTGACGAGTTTGGTGCCGTCGAGGAAGGTGGCTTCGACTTGGACTTCGGGAATCATTTCGGGGACACCGGGCATCACGTCGTCTGTGGTGAGGAGGGTGGCTCCGTAGCTCATCAAATCGGCGACACTGCGACCGTCACGCGCTCCTTCCAAGATGGCGGCGGAGATGTAGGCAACTGCTTCGGGGTGGTTGAGCTTTAAGCCCCTAGCTTTGCGGCGTTCTGCTAGCAGTGCGGCGGTGAAAATTAGTAGCTTATCTTTTTCTTGGGGTGACAGTTGCATGAAATCTCCTCAGATTTGCCAAACGCGCGGTGGACAAGCAGCACGACTGAGATAAACTTGGCGTAACAGTTGCCACACTTGCATAAACCAGGCACGGGCCGCTTGGCTAGAAGGTCCACGATACCGACAGAGTAGACCTTCCAGGAGGCTGGTAACTCCCGCTTCGCCAGGGTATGCGCCTGTTTGCCAGAGCGATCGCGCTTGGGTAATGAGTTCTCGTTCTGCCGCTTTTCCAACCAGGGCAAAGCTGGCAATAACGGGGTGCCCTGCTAAGCCGTGGGGACTGTTGACGATGACGGGACTGCCGGAAATCCACTGGGGGTCGATCCACAGTGGTTGGTCTTGCCGCCAAACTTCGGTGCGCGATCGCCAGTTGCCGCTGAGGAATTGTTCGCCTCTAGCGCTGCGGCCTAAACGGGTAATCTCCCAACCGATCCAGGTTGCGCCTGGTGCCAGTTCTACCCGTAAATTTTGTTGATAGTTGGCTCCCTCAAAGACGATCGTTTCTTGGGGGAACCATTCACAGCAAGCATTCTCGGCAATTTGAAGCTGTGTGGTTTGTTGTGCGACTAAGCCGTTACTGCGGTAAATCTTGCTGGCGGCAGCACTGGTGACTAGGGCCTGGGCTTGGGGCTGCAAGCGGCAATTCAGGGACAGGCGATCGTCTCCTACCACACCGCCAGCAGTATGCAGCAGGACGCAATGGCAAACCTCTGGGCCTTCGGGATAGAACGGACGCTGGAGTTTCAGGGGCGCTTGGCTATGGCTGTAGGTTAACTGGGTGGCGCGATCGCGAAAAGCAAATTCTAGCTCTAGGCTACCGTGCCATCCAGCGCTCAAATTCAATTGCTTTTCTGTAGTCGCGTCACCAGCCATGCAGCAAAAGACAAAAAAGGTTTAGCAAATCATACCGCTATTGGCAACGATGTGACTGCCTGGGGCAAGCCAATCGTGACTTCTGTCCATTGACCTGGGGTAGAAGTGATGTGAATTTGACCTTGGTGCCGCTCCAGAATTTGATAAGCCACGGTTAAACCTAGACCCGTGCCTTTGCCGACGGGCTTGGTGGTAAAGAAGGGGTCAAAGAGTTTTTCTTGAATCTCTGGCGCAATACCAGGGCCGTTGTCGCGGATGCTGACCTGCATATAATTGTCTGGAAGTGTCTGCGTCTGAATTACAATTTGCTTCTCTGGTTGGGCTGAGCTTTCTAAGGCATCGATCGCATTGCTCAAAAGATTCATAAACACTTGGTTGAGCTGTCGCGGATAGCACTCCACGAGCGGTAGCTCACCATACTGTTTCACCACCTGAATCTTGTGGTTGGGGTCGGGCTGAAGGCGATGCTGCAAAATTAATAAGGTGTTGTCGATGCCCTCATGTAAGTCAGCTGGTTTCATATCCGCTTCGTCCAACCGCGAGAAGTTACGTAAGGAGAGAATAATCTGGCGAATGCGATCGGCTCCAGTTTCCATTGAAGTGAGAATCTTGGGCAAATCAGTGGCGATGAAATCAAACTCGATCGCGTCTTTTTGTTGTTGAATGTCTGGATCTTGGCTGTAGCGCTGACTGTAGCGGTGTACTAGGTCGAGCAAGTCGCGGCTATAACGGCTGATGTAGGGCAAATTGCCGTAGATGAAGTTAATTGGGTTGTTGATTTCGTGGGCCACGCCTGCCACCAACTGGCCCAAACTGGACATTTTCTCAGTTTGAATCAACTGGGTTTGGGCTTTTTGCAGATTCTGTAGGGCAATGCTGAGTTGGTCTGCTTTGGCGGTAACTTCCGTATTCAGTCGTTGCAACTCGTCGTGGGCTTGCTGCAACTGTTGATGCTTTTGCCACACTTCTTCGGTGCGTTCTTGTACTCGCTCCTCTAAGGTTTGTCGCGCCACTTCGAGTTCGGCAGTGCGCTCAGCGACCCGTTGCTCTAGGTCATTAATCAAGGTTTTGAGCGAGTCGGCCATTTCCTGGTAAGCACTCGCCAGTTGACCGATTTCACCTCCAGCAGTCATGCCTGGAATCGGGCTGCTTAAATCTCCGGCGGCGAGAGTTTGGCTGCGTTCTGCCAGTTGTTTGATCGGTTGGCTGATTTGTTTGGCGAGCAAATGGGCGATCGCGATTGAGAGTAATGTAGCTAACCCCAATCCCGCCCAGAGCAATTGACTGAGGGCGGTGATTGCTTGGCTGAAGTAACCAGATGCAATCTGGATTTTGGCGATCGCGACAGGCTGAGTGCCCGACATCAATGGTGCGTAGATGGTGTTCAGGCCCGATTGGGGCTCAATTCGATAGACAGACTGCCCTTGGCGAATGGGTGGCAAAACTCCGGTCGTGAAATGAGCAGCTTCCCAGGTATCGAGCCTCAGATCGCCATTGCTGGCTACAACGGGCTGCCCCTGAAGTGAGAAAATCTTCAGCTTGGTGGTGGGTTGCGAGAAGGTGAGAAAGGTCTGTAGCCACTTCTGGTCGAGTTCTTGTCCCACGACTAGAGTGCCAGGGGAGGAGCTTTTGCCATCTGTTTTGTAAATGGGGGCGATCGCAAGCAGCAACACTTGACCCTGGGACTTCTGGCTTGGGGGCGTTTGGCCCTGAGACTGGGGTTTTTGTACAGAATTGCCGTTGCCACTG
>DATNPE010000638.1:0-4652 GCA_036703355.1 Allocoleopsis sp.
TAGGTTACTTAGGCGCAGTACATAGTTAAATACATTCTGTACAGGCTCATTTTCAATATCCAGAGAGATAGTGGGTCCACCTGCTCCTGCGGCTCCAGGTTGGCCTTGGGCTGGTTGGCCTTGCTGCTGACTACCACCTTCTGCGCTAAAAGCCAAATTTAGTCCTGCTGCACGAGCCAGCAAAGACAAAACTTCTCTCACTGGTGCGTCTCTTAGCACCAAACGGGGCACTCGTTCAGCACTGCCCAAATCAATTGCTGTTGCCGCTGCATCTACATTGGAAACGACAATATCACCCACCGGAGGAGCTACCGCTCTCGGCAGGAAAGGCGGAGCTACATTTGGGCTTTGAGGTGGCACAGGCACCCCATCCACCGTAATTTTGGGATTAGGAACAAGAACATCCTCAGCAGGGGCGGGAGGAACGGGTGCAGGTGCCGCTTGTGTACCAGTACCAGGCTGAGTTGTAGGCGTAGGAGTTGCTTGAGCAGTCTCACTACCTGCCGGACGAGTTAGGCTGAACTGCAAGCCACCGCGATCGCGCTGAGCCACCTGTCCTGTTGGGGCTGCCCCTTGACCTGCCACAATCACTCGCACGCTGTTGGTGTCGAGGGGTAGCACCACCACAGAACTGATGCCAGGGGCGGGATTATCTTGGCGAAAACTTTCACTTTGTGGCAGGCGCAGTTGGGTGTTAATGACATCTGCCACCCAACTATTGCCCCGACTCACCGTAAAAACTTGAGGACGTGCTCCATTGCGCGTCTCTAATACAACCTCCACCCCACTACTCGTAGGGTTGACTCTCACAGCAGTTACTTGCGTTGCTGGAGCAGCCCATACAGGCTGAGCAGCCATCACCATGACTGCCCCACCAATGTACAGACTGCTCAATCCGAGATGATGTTTCACAGTTCCCTCCTCTCAAAAAATGGAAATCTCAACTTTCGGCTCCACACTCAAAAGCCATTAATGTTACTGGGCAGGCGGTTTTGCAGCCGCAGCCGCCTCCTGTGGACTCAATGGCAGTAGCGCCTGCAACTTAAAGGATGTTTTTAAGTTTGTTTCAGGACGACCTACCGGAATTAAACGGCCCCGTCGATCAACAGTGATCTTTTGGGTGGACTGATCGAGTTGTGAGTTGAAGCTCTTCACTAGCAAGAGCGGTTGTAGGCGCTCCACACTCCGCATGATCGACTGAGTTTGTTCGTAGTTCCCTTCCAAGTTGACGGTGATCTCTTTTCGTCTGAGCTTGCCATTCACCGCATCTCCTAAAGAACCATCTGTAATGACTGTGGCAGGCTCTGGGGCAGGAGTGAAGCTGCTTAACTTGGCTTTTCTAGCATTGACTAAGCGATTGAGATCAAGCAGTAACGTATCTAATGTTTTTTCATCCGCAAACAAGGAATAAACTTCTGTTCGGCGCTGTTGTGCCTGAGCTAAATTCTTGTTCGCGTCATCAATTTTTTTCTGAATATTTCCTCGCTGCTGAATCTGCGTTTCTTTTTGCTGGACTTCAGCTTGGAGGGTCTGATACTGGTTCCAAGCAGGTTGCACATGGTTGAGCAGCAAGTAAGCAGCCGCTCCAACACCTAGTACTGCGACCAAGGCACCGCTAACGGTAGGCGTTAAAGCAATACCGAAAACGGTAGGATAGGCAGGCTCGGAGCCAAAGTCTCTGCCATCGGAAGGCACAAAATCTCCACTAATAGTCATGGTTGAATGACTCCTTTCTGTTGCAGCGTTCTAATGCGAGTGACTAAACCCACTGCCCCCTTACGGTCTAGTTCCCGGAGTAACTCAGAAGCAGGGACATCGCTTAAGCTTGTTTGAATTCTGTAAGCTACGATTTGCGGCAGCTTAACTTGCACGTCAGGGGTAGAAGCTTGCCCTGTGGGGTCTTGACGCACCTCAATTTGAGTCGGATTATCCCGCAAGTCGGCACTCACTAGTTGCGTTTCCGCTGCCTTGAGAAAAGGTGACTTTTGCAGAGTGAGCAAGAAATCATTGACATCGTTAAAGGAGCGAGCTGCACCTGTAATTTCTACCCTAGGAGCTGGCTTTGGGTTTTGCGGGGTGGCAGCAGGGGCATCTGTCTGCTGAATATTGCTGACCTGTACCCCTGCTGGGACGCGATCGCGAATATCCTGCAACATAGCAGACCAAGGCTTAATTTGGTTGAAGACGGTGGCCAAAGCGTCCGTTTCAGCCTTAATTTGACCCACCTGGGCATTAATCGCGGCCACCTTTTCATCCGCTTTTTGCAATTCACCCAGCCGCGCATTCAGCTCATCAATTCGAACCTGTAGCTCCGTATTCTTGTTTTGCAGCACCAGCCACATAACCACCACAGCCACCGGAAGAAAGACTCCCGCTGCCACTCCCAAATATAGGGGTGTCATGCTGCCAGAGGGAGCTTTTGGCCGAGATGGCCCACCTCCTACATCTGGCCGATACTCGGGTCGGTCGTTGAGAAAATTAACGTCGAGACTATACATGGGTTCAGATCTCCCGCAATCCTAGACCTAGCACCACCCCTAATCCAGGTCGTTGAACTAGGGGAATTTCTTGCTCAACCTCTAGCGAAAGGGCTGCAATCGGATCAACCTGGCTTGCAGGCAAGCTGAGTCGTTGAGTGAAGAATTCATCTAATTGACCAATCCCACCCCCTGGGCCTGCCAAGAGAAGTTGCGCTACTTCCAAGTTTTCACCTTGGTTGAGATAGAAGTCGATGGAACGCCGCAGCTCGTCTGCTAGCTCTCCTAGAACTCTCAACATGGCAGCCGTACCTGGATTGGTACCCCCCATCTTAGTCGTGCCGCCAATTGTATCGGTGGGAGTAATTGGGATTGTCATACCTTGCAACAAATCAGTATTGCGGCTAGGTGGCAAGTTCATGGCTCGACTGAGCGCACTCTGAATTTGAAACGTGCCAATCGGGACAGTACGAGAGAATTGGGGCACCCCATCTACCACGATGGAAATTTCTGTACTTTCAAACTCCACATCAGCGATCGCCACTGCTTCTTGAGGCGCAAATTGCCGCAGTTGCTCTCGGATGGTCCGAATTAAGGCAAAGCTACTAGTTTCTAAAACGTCCAGTTGCAAGCCTGCTTGCTCAAAGGTACTGAGATAGGTATCGGTTACTTCTTTGCGGGTGGCGACGAGCAGAACTTGAACTTTCTCAATGCCGTCTTCATCAACAAAGAAGCCCAGCTTTTGGTAATCAACATCGGCTTCCTCACGAGGGAAGGTCAGGTAAAGCCCCGCCTCTTGATTTAAGACCATCTCCCGTAGCTCCCGGTCGTCTAATTCTGCCGGAACGGGAATCAAACGAGTCACCGCTTCCCGCGCTGGGATCGCTGTCGCTGCCCGCTTAACTTTAATTTTGTTTTCAGACAGTGCGGTTTGAATCAAGCCAGCCATTGCGGTGGGGTCGGCAATCTGGCCCTCCTGAAATATACCCTCTGGTACCTCGACAGAAGAGAGCGTGACTAATTTGAATGCCTGTCCTTGCTTCCGCACTTGGGCAATGTTAACTCGTTCGGGGGTGATTTCTATGCCAACCCCTTTCGTACGCTTTGAAAATAGACCTTTCAATGTGTTAACCACAGCATTTATCCACTCAGTCGTATCAGTTTAGTTTAGTTAGGTGAGGCCAGAAACAAGGGCTGCAGTGAGATGGATGCCGATGTATGGTAACTAATTTATTGCAGAATTACCATGCTGCTTAGAAGGATACAAACCTTAAAAAATATCATCAACAAAGAGTAAGCTACCCACGATTTGCGAGTTGTGTCTTCAAAGAAAAACCACAGCGATCGCAATATTATTCAGAGAGAAGCAGAAAATGACTGTTTTCTCTTCCTAATGTTTTTGGCTTTACTATCCCCAATCAGCTCTATTTGAACTGGCCAAAAGTTTGGTTTTTGGGGAACCAAGCGAGGGGGCAACTCTCTCTTGCTGATCTCAATCCAACTCAACTTACCAGCGATATTACACACAATTGTGAAAATTGCGTACACCTCTTCAAAAATTGAGGTAATCCGCTACGGTGAGAAGGGATTCAATACGGTGGACAGGCACACCAAAAACTCAGGGTAACCTATCAACGAAATAAGTATTTTACCCTTCCGCAAATCACAGATGTGACGCTTATCTTAGGGCGAATTGTTCCTGCCCAGCCAGACAATGTCCTTCTTTGGCTGCGTGAGGAGCGAAAAAGCGTAGAGCAACCTTTGGCCACCGCGTCAATGAGACCGGATGGATGAAAGTATATATACAAAAGAGAAAAATACAGACGGTTAAATTATGAATGCTGTGCTATCCCGCCAGGACCAAGCCTGGGGAACCCCATTAACTGCCAGCGGGCGACGCCTCATGCTGCTAGGCTCTGGAGAGTTGGGCAAAGAAGTCGCGATCGAAGCGATGCGGTTAGGGTTTGAGGTGATTGCGGTTGATTTCTACGCCAATGCTCCGGCGATGCAGGTCGCGCATCGCTCGCATGAAGTCGATATGCTGGACGGTGCCAAACTGCGCCACTTAATTGAGCGGGAAAAGCCTGATTGGATTGTGCCCGAAGTGGAAGCGATCGCTACCGCCACTCTGGTTGAGCTAGAGCAGGAAGGCTGGCGCGTGATTCCTACGGCACG
>DATNPE010000639.1:0-3046 GCA_036703355.1 Allocoleopsis sp.
TTTTCACCTTTGCTCTATCTTGAGCTTGGGAAATTTCTCACTCCTACAAAACATGCGAGCGTCGCCATCACCTGTGGCTCCATTGGCGATACCGTAACGCAGTTGCGGTGAGCAGTTACCTTATTCTGTCAGTCTTATCAACCCACTACAAAAATGCCGCCAACGGCTCCTGATGGTACCAGTAGTTGCCAACAAATCGGGATGAGGAATTGGTCTGGGTGGGATGCCCCTGGTCCAGGCTGGTCGTAGAAACAGAACGAGGATTCCACCTCGACCTATAATTAATAGGCGTGGAATTGGGAGCATTACTCCCTCAATCGCTCTCGGACGCGGTCGGAATTCAACATGAAGCTACGCTCGTTTTTTTATGTCCTGGTAGCAGGAGCCACTGGGCTGCTGTTGATTGCTGTTGCTGGATTTTTCTGGCTAACCTCACAAAGTCCCCTAAATTGGCTACAACAAGGGGCTATGGCGAACCCAACGGCTGCCATCTTTGTCCCGAAACAGGCACCGGCAATGGTGTCGCTGTTGGTGAACCCAAACCGCTTAGAAGCGTTTCGGCAACTGGTGGCACCTCCCTTGGAACGGCGGCGATCGCGTGCTGAATTGAACCAAATTGAAAACAGCCTCTTGGCAGGCACGGACATTAACTATCAGCGAGATATCCGTCCCTGGTTGGGAGATGAAATCACTCTAGCCGTCACGTCTTTAGACTTTGACCGTAATCCAGCGAATGCGGCACAACCCGGTTACTTGCTCATTATCAACGCCAAAGACGGGGAACGGGCACGGGAGTTTTTACAACTGTTCTATTCCAATCAGGCCGCTACCACGGTTGAAGATGTAATCTTTGAAACGTACAAAGGCGTTAATCTGATTTACAGGCGTCCTCTCAATCAGAGTGCGGCATCGACTACCCCAGCATTGGCTGGCAAGCCACTCTCAGAAACCTTAACAGCTGCGGTGATTGGTGGTCGTTTCGTGCTATTTGCCAATCACCCCAAGGTATTGCGAGATGCGATCAATAACGTCCAAGCCGCCAACCTCAATTTAGAGGATGACCTAGAGTATCAGCAAATGCTGAAAACCCTCAGCGCATCGATGAGTACAGACTCCCAACCACTGCCGTATCGGATTGGACTGAGTTTTGTGGATCTCCCGTCCCTGGCGGCATGGGTTTCCAAACAGCCAGCACCTGTGCGAGAGTCATTTAAAGGGTCTGAGACGCTCACTGTTGCCCTTTCCTTAAATCGTCAAGGGTTGTTGGCACAAACGGCGTTACTGGGATCAGAGTCAACGGATACCCAAAGAGAGCCTACCCTTTCGCAGCCAGTGGATGCCTTGCAGTACATTCCCGCCCAAAGTGCTTTGGCGATCGCAGGAACCAACTTAAACCAATTCTGGACTCAACTCACATCGGGTGCAGGCAGCAATGATACGCTTAAACCTCTGCTCGAACAAACAGTGGCTAGCTTGCAGTCGCGCTGGGGTATTCAATTGCCAGAGGAGATTTTCAGTTGGGTGCAAGGAGAATACGCGCTCTCGATGCTGCCTCGTCCTGATCAAGCCAATCCAGATTGGATTTTCGTAGCCCAAAAAGCGGATGATTCAGCTGAGGCGTCAATTGAGCATTTAGATACTGTTGCCCGATCGCGCGGATTAAGTGTAGGTGCTCTACCACTAGGCGAAAAAAGCATCACCGCCTGGACAAAGCTCGTCACTACAGCTACTCCTGTGACTGGAAAA
Source organism: Allocoleopsis sp. (assembly GCA_036703355.1). Classification (GTDB taxonomy): domain Bacteria; phylum Cyanobacteriota; class Cyanobacteriia; order FACHB-46; family FACHB-46; genus Trichocoleus. The sequence goes on from DATNPE010000639.1 coordinate 1,747, forward strand.
GACAAGCGTTTGATGAAGTTAGAGGCACAAGTTTTTGGTGTGCATACGGCTGTAGGGAATTATGAGATTTTCACTACCTCGCTCGAAGCGATGAATCAAGCTCTCAAAGGACTCGAAAATTCATTAGTGCAGAGTGACGAGTTCAAAACTGCGATCGCGCCCTTGCCTCAATCCAATGATGGCTACCTGTATCTCGACTGGAAACGGGGTGGAACGTTCATCGAGCGTCAACTACCCATAGTTAGAGTAGCTCAACTAGTGGCAAAACCGTTATTTGACCATTTGCGATCGCTGAGTATTAGCGGCTATGGTATCGAAGATGGTGTGCAACGAAGCCAGCTATTCTTCCACTTGGATGACTCCGACGCTGCTTAGTCAGTACTCTTCTATGGAACCCACAAAACGACCTAGAGTAAAAATTTGCTGCATTAGTAGTGTAGAAGAAGCACAACTTGCGATTCGTTACGGTGCTTCTGCATTGGGCTTAGTCTCGGAGATGCCCAGTGGGCCGGGAATGCTTTCCGAAGGGATGATTGCCCAAGTCGCATCCATTGTACCGCCTGCGGTATCGTCGTTTTTGCTCACGAGTAAAGTCGATACGTTGGGGATTATTGCCCAGCAACGGCGCTTGGGCGTGACTACTATACAGTTATGCGATCGCTTGATATCTGGTACTTGCGACGATTTGCGTCAGGCATTACCAGGTATTGCGATCGTTCAGGTGATTCACGTTACAGGTTCAGAATCCATAGAAGCAGCGCTTGCTGCTGCGCCTCACGTTCATGGGCTGTTACTCGATTCTGGCAATCCATCTGAGGATATAAAAGAATTAGGTGGTACAGGGCGCATTCATGATTGGGACATTAGCCGACGCATTCGGGAGTTAGTGGAGGTGCCTGTGTTCCTGGCAGGCGGACTAAATTCGGATAACGTACTCGCCGCCATTCAACAAGTACAGCCTTTTGGTGTAGATGTTTGTAGCGGTGTTCGCACTGATGGAAAATTGGATGAGATGAAGCTATCTAAATTTTTCAGTCAAGTTGAAGCAAGTTTTGCCAACTAAACGAATCCATACCTGCCGCGCCGTTACTTGTGCTTGACTGTTCATGCTTATTGCCTGTAGCTGCTCGATAAAGCCTCTCACCATTTGCATCGGATACTGGCTCACGGACTAACTGGCGAACCGGCTCTTGGAGTTCTTGCTCCGGACATGGGGGTACTCCAACATATGCTGGTGTTTGAATTCTAGTATGAGCGATCGCATAATTTATCAACGCTTTCACTATAAACACAGAAGCTG
>DATNPE010000640.1:0-4927 GCA_036703355.1 Allocoleopsis sp.
AGGAGGTAGTGGGTTCAGCGGTGGTGAGGTTGAGTTTTACGACCGCTTTTTCTGAAGCTACTTTGGGCAGGGTGAGGGTGAGGATGCCGTCTTTAAGTTCTGCTTGCACTTGGTCATTCTGGACGGGGACTCGCAGGGGAATGACGCGGCGGAAATTGCCGTAACGGAATTCGGAGCAGAAGCGGCCTTGCTCGTCAGTTTTCTGCGCGGAGCGGTATTCGCCTTGGATGATGACGGCATCTCGGCTGACTTGCACGTCTAGGTGCTCTGCGTCTACACCCGGAACTTCTGCGCGGAGGACAAGTGCTGCGCCAGCATCGTTGAGTTCGATGGCGGGCATCCAAGCGGCACCTAGCTCTCTAGGCTTGACCAAAGCTGAGTCAAAATTGATGTGGGAGATCTCGTCAAAGAGTTGGTCGAGTTGACGGCGGACAATGTCGAACTCGCGTCGAGGTTGCCAGCGATTTAAGGTTCTCATGGGGTTAGGAGCATTGCTTGGGTTCCGATGTTTCTACTGTAGGCAGCAATACATTAGGTCGCATTCAGGGGAACCGTAAGCGCTGAGTCGTGTTTGCCGACTGCGCTGTTAATTCTTCTGGGGCAGGGGCGATCGCTTCTACATTAACGCTATAGCTCAGAGCTAGTTGACCGAATTTCATACAATGTAGAAGCTCACAATGCCAAACAAATCAAAGCCAAACCTAACCCCCAGCCCCTTCCCTAGTAGGGAAGGGGAGCTAGATTCAAAGCCCCTCGCCGCTCCGGAGAGGGGTTTGGGGAGAGGTCAGCCCAAGGTCATAACTTGAAGCATTATTATCCGTGTAACCCTGAGCATCTCCGATCGCCTAATTCTCCCTAACTTTAATGGTTTCTCTGTCCCCTAGCCTGAAAGCTCGTTTATCTAATCCGCTGCAAATTGGTGCTTTGGAGGTGCACAGTCGGGTGCTTCAAGCTCCGTTATCGGGGGTGACGGATTTGGTGTTTCGGCGGTTGGTGCGGCGCTATTCGCCTGACTCGATGATGTATACCGAGATGGTGCAGGCGAGTGGGCTTTGCCATGTAAAGCATCTGCCCAAAATTATGGAGATTGACCCCAACGAGCGTCCGATCAGTATTCAACTGTTTGACTGCCGCCCGGATTTTCTAGCAGAGGCGGCACGGATGGCGGTGGCGGAGGGAGCGGACACGATTGACATCAATATGGGTTGTCCGGTGAACAAAATCACCAAGAATGGCGGTGGTTCTTCGTTGCTGCGCGACCCGAAAACGGCAGAGGCGATCGTGCGGACGGTAGTAGAAGCAGTGGATGTACCTGTGACGGTGAAGACCCGCATCGGCTGGACGGATGAGGAGATTAACATTCTGGAGTTTGCTCAACGGTTGCAAGATGCTGGCGCGCAGATGCTGACGGTCCATGCAAGAACACGATCGCAGGGCTACAACGGCTCGGCTAAGTGGGAGTGGATCGGGCGGGTGAAGGAGAAACTTTCGATTCCAGTGATTGCCAATGGCGATATTTTCTCGGTGGCAGCAGCGGTGGAATGTTTAGAGCAGACGGGAGCCGATGGCGTGATGTGCTCGCGTGGCACGATGGGCTATCCCTTTTTGGTGGGAGAGATTGACCACTTTTTGAAAACTGGCACGGAGAAAGCTGCTCCTACTCAGGTAGAACGATTGCTGTGTGCGCGGGAGCATCTACAGGCGCTCTGGGAGTACAAGGGCGATCGCGGCATTCGGCAAGCTCGCAAGCATATGACCTGGTATGTCAAAGGTTTTTCAGGTGCGGCGGAGCTACGGAATCAGTTGTGCTTGATTGAGACGGTGCAGCAGGGGTTGGATCTGTTGGATGGGACGATCGCAATACTCGATCAGCTTGGCTGTGAGACAGGAGAATTTGATACTCTCTTCGTGCCTGTGGTGGCTTAGGGCAAAGCGGTTAAATATGGCACCATCGGTCAACTGAATCTGCTGTTGCAAAACGTAAAAATGGTGGAACCCTAATTTATAGGCTTTTGTGCCCAGCCACTTATTCCACTCACTTTCAATGAATCAGCCAGAGAGCAGTCACAGAGAGAAGCAGAGTCAGCGATCGCTGCTTTCTCAAGGAACGCTATTGAACCGGATGACCAACCGCATCCGCCAGTCTCTAGAACTACCTGAAATTCTGTCTGCAACTGTGGCAGAAATGCGATCGTTTCTGAGGACAGACCGCGTCAAAATTTATCGCTTTCATGCCGATGGCAGCGGTGAGGTCATTGCCGAGTCGATTTATCAGGAGCGACTACCGTCTCTGTTGGGCCTCAACTTTCCAGCGGATGATATTCCTCTAGAAGCGCGGGAAATGTTTGTGAAGGCTCGGCAGCGATCGATTGTGGATGTCACCACCCAGCAAATCAGCTTCACTCGCCTCAGTTCTCCAGAAACAGCGGCAGATCTCGCAGTTGTGGAGCTGCTGCAGCGTCCCGTAGACCCTTGCCATATTGAATACCTGACGGCAATGGGCGTGGAGTCTTCGTTGGTCGTGCCGATTTTGCACCAACAACAGCTTTGGGGGTTGCTCGTCTCCCACCACTCGAAACCCAAGGCTTTTGCGGATGCGGATTTGCAAATTGTGCAGATGGTGGCAGACCAGGTTTCCATTGCGATCGCTCAATCCACGTTGCTCAGCCAAGCAAGGGAACAAGCCCGACGGGAAGCCATCATCAACCAAATTTCGACCCTGCTCCACGCTCCCCTCAACATTCAAGAAATTCTGCAAATTGTGCTCAAGCGGGTAGTACAGTCAGTCGGCGGCTCAGGGGGGCGGTTGTTTCTCCTCACGACGGAGTCAACCGCGTCGAGAAACCTGTACACCTACGGTAAACAACCTGGCCTCTCGAAAGACGAGCAACCTCAGATTTTGGAGGACAACCACTGCTGGCAGCAGCTGATGGCTAACCCATCCATTGCAATGCCGACATTACCCACTGGTACTCCTGAACCGCTACCTCCAGCTCAGGTGGGGGAGGCGATCGCCGCTAGCATTGCCAGCAGTTTTCACGAAATTAATGGCGAAGCCCGACCAATTGTCTATCAAGCAATCCCCAGCATTCGAGCCATCAACGATTTACAAGAAGAACCGGATCTGGCCTCGCTCCAAACTACTTTTGCTCAAGCCCAAATTCGTAGCCTCTTAATCATGCCTCTGCGCTACGGGCAGCAATCCTTAGGTTGCTTGAGCGTTTTTCGCGATGAAATTGATACTGAAAAACTGTGGGCAGGTCGCTGGGATACGGACGAACGCCAGCAACGACCTCGCCAATCTTTTGAAATCTGGCGTGAGTTGCGGAAGGGCCAAGCCCAACCCTGGTCTAGCAGTGAGATTGCTCTGATTCAGTCTTTGGGCACACACCTCTCAATGGCAGTGATGCAAAATCGGCTCTACCAATGTGAGCGCGAGCAACGACTCCTCGTTGAAATGCGGAATCAAGAGTTACATACTGCGCGGACAGTCGCCGAAGAAGCAAGCCGTTTAAAGTCTGACTTTCTATCTTCTACCAGTCACGAATTGCGGACTCCTCTCGCGTCAACTTTGAACTATTTGAAGCTGTTGAAAGAAGGTTTTTACGACAACGAAGAGGAACTCAAAGAATACATTCAGGTTGCCTATCAATCTGCCGAAAATTTGGTTGCAATCATCAATGATGTTTTAGACATCGCCAAGATTGAAGCGGGTCGCATGAACATTCATTTAGAAACTGTCCACCTACCTACTTTGTTGCAGGAAGAACAGAATCTCTTCAATTTAGATAGCCGCCGTAAAGGAATTGCTCTGATTATTGACTGTGAGGTTGACAATGTTTATGCCGACAAAGTCAAACTCAGACAGATTTTAACTAATTTAGTTTCCAATGCTTTGAAATTTACCAGCCAGGGTGAAATTTGCATTCAAGCAGTAAAAACAATTGATGATTGTGTTGACAGTTTCGCCAGCAGCCCTGAGTCACAAGTGGTTGAAATTTCCGTCACGGACACAGGTATTGGCATTGACGTTAATAAGCGAGATTTGCTCTTTGAACCCTTTGTCCAAGCGGATGGTTCTATCAAGCGTCGCTATGGTGGTACAGGCTTAGGTCTAACCATTTGCAAGCGCTTAGTCGAACTTATGGGCGGTAGAATCTGGATTGAAAGTCCTGGCAAAGACCAGGGAACTAAAGTCAGTTTCACGTTGCCCTACACCAACACAATTAGCTGACCGATTTTTTTAGCTAAAAAAATCTCGAATTTCGACATGGTTAATATCCGAGCTTACGGGGCATAAGATTGAATATTTTATTAGTTGATGATGATTATCTGCTTGCTAAAGGTACTGCAAAACTAATTCAGCGGCTCGGTGGCCATGAAGTTCAAATTACTGATGATCCAGCAGAAATTTTTCATCAATGTCAAGCTGGCAATGTAGATTTAGTCTTGATGGATGTCAACTTGCCAGGAGCACAATGGGAGGAGCAAGCAGTCAGTGGTGCTGACATGGCCCACCTGCTCAAAACCTACCCCCAAACGGCTCACATCCCCATCATTTTGGTGACTGCTTACGCCATGCTGGCAGAGCGACAGGCGCTTTTAGCCACATCTCAGGCGGATGGATTCTACACTAAACCTATTACCGATTACGATGCGCTTTTAGCCACGATCGCTCAACTTCACCCAACCAACTCCTGTAATCCCTAATAATCACTAACTTGATGTTTAAGATTGCCGTGCTGGATGACGATGAAAAATGGGGATTTGCTCTTCAACGTTTTTTTCGTCATGAATTTGAAGTCTTTACTTATGTAGATGTATACAGCTTTTTGTCTAAAGCCCATGAGTTTGATCTCGCGATCGTTGACTTTTCAATTCCTGCCGCGAGATTCGAGAAAAACATCAACGGCTGTGAGTTGATTTG
>DATNPE010000641.1:0-3096 GCA_036703355.1 Allocoleopsis sp.
ATCGCGCGCTCGCTCTTGAAAGGGTGCGACCACTTCAGGAAGCCAGTCCTGTAGCCGAATAGATTTTACAGCTAAAGGTTGTTCTCCTGCCTCAAGTCGTTGCAAATCTAACAAATCATTGATCAGGTTAATTTCTCGATCGCACTCCGCATCTAAAATTTGGAGATACCGATCGACAGTCCCTCTTTTTTCTAATTTTGTGACCTCAGCAGCCCGTTCTTGAGCAAGAGCAATTTTTAACATCCGAATCGCCATTCTCATATTGGCAACAGGTGAACGTAGTTCGTGAGACGTGCTACTCAAGAAATTGTCTTTGAGTTGATCGAGTTTTTTCATCTCCTGGATTTGGACTTGCGAGGCTTGATACAGTCGGGCTTGGCGAATGGCGATCGCACATTGGTTCGTGACTTGCTGCACCAGCCGAATCTCTAACTCGCTAAATGCATCCTGCTGCGGCTTGAATAGCCACAGGTCGCCCAAAACCCCCTGATCGTCGGCAATGGGACAAGTCAGAATGGTGAGATGGCGAGACGAGTTGAGATCAATTTCACAAAACTGAAAATACTCACCTTGCAGCAACTGACAGTAAATTTCCGGCAGGGTAGCCATCGAGATTACTTGACCCAAGGATGAAGGGGAACAGACAAACCCCTCAACCTCAACGTTGGTGAACTCATAGCGGACGGTAGAAGTGGCTAAACCGATGTCGTACAGTGCCGTATCGCAACAGATTAAGCCCAGCACAAGAGTCAACTCATGCACCGCCGCTTGCAAAATCTGACTTTCATCCAGGCTGTCCCGCACTTTATCCGTAATTCGTTTTAGACCCGCCTCAAAATCAAGTGCCTGCTGCAACTGAGCCGTGCGCTCTTGCACCTGGCGCTCTAGCTCTGAGTTAAGATGTTTCAAAAGCCGTTCGAGTTGCTTACGCTCGGTTATGTCGCGCAGCAGCCAACGCAGGCTGCCTATTTGACCGTCTGAATTGCGAACAGCAGACACCGTCAGCGCCGCATCGAACGGCGATCGCTTGGGTGAACGCAGATGGATTTCCCAATCTTCAAGCTTGTCTAACTGCTGCAATCGATCGAGTTTTAGGTGAAACGTGGAGCGATCGGGCTGATCAATAAAAACGAGCAGCGGCTTGCCGACTATAAACTGCTGCGAAACATTCAGCAGGGAGGCGATCGCATTGTTCGCTTCCTGGATTCTTCCATTTGCATCCGTAACTAAATAGCCATCCGGTGCAAACTCGAACAATTCCTGATAGCGCTGACGTTCTGACTCTACGGCTTGGCGAGTATTGACTAACTCTTCATTTTGATGACGCAGTTCTGCCTCAGATGCCTGCAATTCTTCTAAAACCGCCTGAAGCTCCTCCAACGCTTCTGATAAGAGTGCTTGCTGGGAGATGGGTAGAGCGTTAGCCCGCTGTTGCAGTATCCAGGCTCGTTGGTACACTGCCACTAGCTGTGGGGACTGTGCCATATCTGTTAACCCTTGCTTCTTGCTTTGCGGCTGTGGTTATATAGCATTTTATGCAACACGATCGCGCGGTACACCCATCGATCTAGCAATTTTGACCCTGCGCTTACTCGGGTCGGAGACCCATTCGTGTAATTTGGTATCATGACTGGGTTGAAAGGCTTTCTAGGAGTGAGTTTCAGGGTATAGTATTTTTGTTCTGCTTAGCGTTTTGGTATGACCGGGCGATCGTAATCTAGGGGCTTGGGACGACGGTTGAGGTCAAGGTCATAGAAGCCAAAGCGGTTGACGTGCTGAGTCCAGTAAGGACTGAGGGTGGCGATGGCATCGGCTTCCAGTGGGTAGCCTTCGACCGTGAGTTCTTGCAGAATGCGACTGATCTCAACGACGTTATAGAAAATCAAGCAGTTGGCGATCAGGTGGTTATAGCGAATCAGCTTGCGCTGTTCTTCCCGATTATTGGTGCTGATGACACCCTCACCGCCAAACGATAACCACTGCACGAAGTGATTGAACGATTCACTTTTGTTTGTTGCCGCTTGGATCGTCGCGTGTAACTGTGCATCGTTGAGAGTCTCAGAAGTCCGATCTTGCCGTGGCACTTCTGCCGACCACGCAACTAATCAAGCCTCACAAAATGATAAGTACAAAATGATAAGTAGAAGTGATCAATCACGCTCTGCCCCAACACGCTTGCCGCCCTTGTTGGTACATGGGACAAAACGGTTCACGCCGATCTCATATTTGAGCGCTGAGAGTTTGATACCGCAAGCGGTTCACGCCGATCGTAATGCCAAATTATATGCATGGGTTGCCGCCCCGGAAAGAGCACTGATGCTGCGATCACCAGACAGACAGGCGAGGGTGTAACAAATCGCTGCAAGCCTTGACGCAGGAGCTTTTTAACAGCAATCAACTTGCTAAAAATCACCCTAAGACTTTATCGTCTCAAAGTGGACTATGTCTTTTCGAGGGTTTAGGCAAAGAACCCTAATGTTGTAAACGAAATGAGTATAGAACAACACAAAAAAAGGCTGTTCAGAAGCTCCCCGTTCATCCGATCAGTCGGTGGGTCAAATTAAAGACAAGATGGCTTCGCCCGAAATCCTTGCACCGTCTGAAAACTGTCTTCGGTTTAATTACGCCTACCTACTTACAAACCGTTCTTATAACCTTTGGCAGACGATATCCAACTCTGACACCCTAGGCTTAAGACAGGCCAACAAAACGAAGGAAATCCCAGAATAGCCCTTTCAGATGTGGGTAGATTTTGGGTGAGTAAGGTTAAACGATAAATAAATCAAGAGAAGTTGATTCAGTTTATTCGGATGGGATGTGCCCATGACGATTCAACGTTTTTATAGATAGCAGCCGAAGGGGCAAATCCTGAAATTGAAGCCTTGCTGGCTGTTTGATGAACAGATGAAGCCCACTCACAAATGAGGACATTGAGATGGCTCAACCTATCAAAGTCGAAAGAACTGTAACCATTGAAAAATCCGCAGAAGACCTTTACCGCTTCTGGCACACCTTAGAAAACTTACCACACTTTACCAGGCATCTTAAAAGCGTGAAAGTCTATGACGATGGGCGATCGCACTGGGTTACTAGCGC
>DATNPE010000642.1:0-6854 GCA_036703355.1 Allocoleopsis sp.
ATTGTAGAGGTTTGGTGGAATTCGGGCGATCGCAAAGCCAAACCCAATCAGTGCGATCGAAGTCCGCAGCCAAGCCAGAAACGTGCGTTCATTCGCCTGATGCTCGCGTTGGCGATCGACTTCTGGCTTTTGAGGCATAACCCAATTCATTGTTCAACCTGCTGCCAAACTATCATGCCCCAAGCATTTTGGATTTAAATATAGTCAGAAAATTAGTAGTAATTTCAAAGATTCAGCCCGTTCTGTCTCCAGGTTTTTTGAAACTTTAAACACTAAAAATAATACAAGGGTCTTATTAGAATTCCATGCTAAGGTTAGGTTAGCGAGAAGGTTTTCTAATATCTAACTAATTTTTCTAGATCTCAATTCCTCAATAATCTGATTTAGAGAAGTTCTACATCATTTATTTGGTATCGTCTATCTATCTTAAGGAACTTCGGAAAAGAGAGACTTAAGCTGGCAAGCCTTACTCTATAAAGATTTGATCAATAAAACAACTTGATCAGTATAGGCGCAGTTTTATTTTTCACGCAAAACCTAATTGTACCGAAGACAAACTTTTTAGTGAGTTTTAATAGTTAGATATCTAGATTTTGCCTTACAAAAACCTTTAATAAAGACTGGAGACAAAAAGATGGATGCTCAAGAGCTTTTGCAACAATATGCAGCAGGAGAACGAAATTTTACCAGAGTCAACCTAGTTCATGTCTGTTTAACCAACGCAAATTTGGTAGGAGCACATTTACCGGGAGCACATTTGATTGGCGCTGACTTACGAGGAGTAGACCTGACGAATGCCCACCTCGAACAGGCGAATCTTAACCAAACTTGCTTAGCAGATGCCGAGATGATTGAAGTCTGCCTGATTGGGGCCGAAATGGTGGGAGCTGACCTCAGTGGCGCAGATCTGACCCAAGCCAACTTGAGCGAAGCAGACTTACGAGGAGCCAGGTTTGGGGGATCTGATTTGAAAGGAGCCAACTTGAGCAAGACAGACCTGAGAGGAGCTGATCTGAGGGGAGCTGACCTAAGTGGTGCAAATTTACACGAAGCTCAACTTGATGGAGCTGACCTAGACGGAGCCTATTTAGGAGGGGCAGACTTACAGGGAGCCGCGATCGCAGGGACAACGCTGAAAGGCGCAGGATTGGCGAGTACCCGCATGCCTGATGGCACTATCCACGCCTAAGGAAGCACTTTTCACACACGCATCACAGCCTAACCAAAGTGGGTTGGGCTTCAGATGCGGCAGTGGTGAGCGTGGGATCGTAGCCTAACTGCTGAGTAATGCGTTGTCTCGCTAAGGCACGATATTCCCAGAAATGCTCTCCAGCCGCACATAAACCTAGATACATCGCCAGAGTTTGGGGCTTGTTTCGGGCGATCGCCCATAGCTGTCGCCAAAATTGCCCCCGAATTTCGGGTCGTCGTATTCCCTGATGCCAAATGACTTGACTCACCAGCCGCAACCCTCTACCCGGTGCAAACTTCATCACCTGCTTGCGGCCTGAGGGAGGCGTAATGTTGAGACATTGCTGCAAGCATCGCCGTAGGTAGTTAGTAGGTTCATACAAAGTCCAAAACCCTTCCACGTACTCTTTAGCAATTTCTGCGATCGGTCGGGTAGGAACGAAATTCATCAAGGTATTCTGATCACCGACATCCGTCACGCCCACGCCTTCAACCAAGCGTTGTTCTTGCTGTAGTCGATTCCATAAAGCCGTATTGGGCAAAGCTTGCAGAATTCCAAGCATGGGTTGAGGGATGCTAGTTTCTTCGACAAAAGCTTGAATTCGCTCTCCCGCCCCTGAGCGTTCTCCATCAAAGCCTAAGATAAAGCCAGCGTAGATCAGCAACCCTGCATCATTGATTTTGCGGCAAGCCTCCACCAGTGGGTTCCGAGTATTCTGCATCTTGCGCGTCACCTGGAGGCTGTCTTGATCCGGCGTTTCAATCCCAAGGAACACTGCATAGAAACCCGCTGCTTGCATTAGTTGCAGCAGTTCGTCATCTTCTGCCAAATTCACCGAAGCTTCGGTCATAAACGTGAAAGGATAGTTGCGCTCCTGCATCCAGGGAATCAGTTCTCGTAAAAAGCGCTTGACGTTACGCTGATTGCCAATAAAGTTGTCGTCCACAATAAACAGCGGGCCACGCCAACCGAGGTCATACAGCGCTTGCAACTCAGCCAAAGCTTGCTGCGGTTCTTTGGTGCGAGGTTTACGACCGTAGAGCGTGATAATGTCACAAAACTCGCAGTTGAAGGGGCAGCCCCGCGAAAACTGGATCGCCATCATGAAATAAGCATCCAATTTCAGCAAATCAAAGCGGGGCGGCGGACTTAAGCTGACATCAGGTTTTTCGAGAGAGCGGAAAATACCTTGAGGTTCTCCTTGGGCGATCGCCGCCAAAAACTGCGGCACCGTCATCTCGCCTTCATCGAGGATCAGATAATGCGCTCCAGAATCCAGGGCATCTTGGGGTAACGATGTGGGATAAGGTCCGCCTACCGCCACCTTTTTACCCAAGCGCACTGCTTTCTGAATCAGGGCGTGGAAGTCTGGTTTCTGCACCAGCATGGCCGAAAGGATAACGATGTCACACCACTCCCAGTCCGCCTCAGTTTCCGCTTTAACGTTGCGATCGCAGAAGCGAATCTCCCAGTCTAGAGGTAAGAGCGCCGCAACGGTGATGATACCCAAGGGGGGAATGACAGCTTTCAGTCCAGCCATCTCCATGCAGCGATCGTATGACCAAAAAGACTGAGGAAACCGAGGATAGAGCAGCAGTGCTTTCATAACATCCTGGCTATAGCTTTAGGCTTAACTTTGACAGGAGAAAATATTCGACACATCCCACAGAAGGGGGATCTGTACTGCATGGCCTCTGCTACAGTCAGGGTTTTCTGACTTTTCTATCGTTTAGCGACTACGAATTACTCTACTTTGTGATCAAGCGATCGCGACTCTCCAACAGAGCCGTGATTGCATTCACCACCACTTGAGCAGACCCCGCAAAGAATTTCTGATCAATGGTTTCAGGGGTATCGCTGGCTTGGTGGTAATGAGGGGTACGGAAATTCGCCGTATCGGTAATTACTACTGCTCCAACCCCCTTCTGCCAAAACGGCGCATGATCGCTGCGGAGCAAGTCTGGCGTTAACAAACCCCGCAGTGGGATCGGCAGAGTAATCACCGCTGGTAGATTCGATTGACTTGATTGATGAAACGCTTCTAGCAAAGGTAAATGTTCTTGATCGCCAATGGCTGCTAAGAAATCACCTTGGCTCGTCGTCGGCTTAAAAGGCAACCCCACCGGGTACTTTTGACATCCCGGTTGATAGCAGGCATATCCCAGCATTTCTGGGACAATCACGCCTTGCAAGTTGTCTAATAAGTTGTTATCGGCAGCATAAGCAAAGCTGCCCAGCAACCCCCGCTCCTCTTGGTCAAAAAACGCCACTTTTAAGGTGCGGGGAGTCGATCGCGAACCCAGTAATTGCGCCACTTCTAGCGTCGTTGCCACTCCAGTCGCATTATCATCGGCTCCAGGCGACCCCAACACTGTATCAAAGTGAGCCGCCACTAGAATGCTGCCTGCTTGCGGGTCCGTGCCAGGTCGCTCCGCTACCACATTTACCCCAGTGCTAAACACTTGCAGGTAAGGCTGCCAACCCGCTTGCTCCAGCACTTGCAAAATGTATTCTCGCGCCCGTAAGCGATCATCGTCACTGTGCCGCTCAAAGGCTAATGCCTGCACATGAGCAAACAAACGTTTGGCATCCACCGCCGGAACATTCACCCGCTGAGCAACGGGCGCAGCAACAGTCGAATCGGAATTGGCATTGGGCGCTGATGGTGAAAATTGGGAGAGTTGATCAGAAATGGGGACATTTTTGCGGAAGTGGTTGATCATCACATATTCAGGCGATCGCAGCGGCCAATTTTGACCGACTGCTATTCCCACGAGTACCGCCAACAAAAAGAGCGCAATCAAAATCCATTGCCGCTTCCGCATAATTCGCCTGCCGCGATCGCAACTTGGTGATCCTAGCTTGTTTGACAACTGGGTTGCAGGCAGTAGATGCAAGATAGAAATAGAAACCGAAACCAATTGGTTTCTCAGATTACGACTCCTATTTCAGGAGCAACGATCCATGACTACCCAATTCGCTATCTCATGCACTGCTGCGTTGGCGGTTCTCGCTAGTCTCACCATTAGTGTTCCACCTGCGATCGCCAGAGAAACAGTTGCCATCAACAGCATTGTCATCAGTGGGATTGATAGTAGTGGCATAGTTTTTGCCAGTCTCTCAGTGCCCGATCGCAATAATGACCGAGCTGCCTTCAACAGCGAACTCAGTCTTTACGACCTACATATCGCCAAAATGTACGAAGTGACTAATGCGCTGTGCGATCGGCGGCTCACCTTTCCCTTCAACCAACCGCTTCAAGTTTTCCAATGGTCCTACTCAGCCAATAGCTTTCCCATTGGTCAATTGCAGATTAGCTGCCGCGAAGCCGAAGATGTGATGAACACCTATGGGCGAGCCTTCTTATCCGAATCAACTGCTATCCGCCGTCCTTTAGGCCCGGAGGCACCCCCTACTTCCGAAGTTCTGCAAATCCCCACCCTGAATCTCACAGGCTATCAAGTACCGCTGTGGCAGAGATTCACCCGTCGGTTACGCCTCAGCGGCAACTATTAGCGCCCCACATTAGGACTTCAGTTAAGGCTCAGCTGCTGCCTGTTTTTGCTTGGCGTAGTCGAAGTTACGCTGATATTCCTGCAACTTCGTTTGAGCCGTTTCGTAGTTGGTACTATCGGGTGACACTTCCTCCAGAAATAGAATGGCCTGGTTCCAGTGACTCGCGACCGCAGACCAATCTGCCGCAGTTGTCGCTGACTGAGCCAATGTGGACGCTTTTGTGGCTCGATTGATCGCTTGCCGAAATGGGTCATTCGCAGCAACTGGTTTGGTAGAGCCAGCGGAAGTCGATTTTGGTGACGCAGTCGGCGCTGTCTCTAGTTCCTCAGGGGAAACTGCTGGAGTTGAAAGTGCAGGCGCAGTCACAGGTTCAGGCTGTGGGAGTTGCCGCTGTTGATAGGCATCAATACCAAACCAGGTGCCAGCCACGATCGCAATTCCCGAAAGTACCGCCATCGTGATTTTGAAGATGCTGTAGGGGCGATCGCCTAAGACCTCTCCGGTTTGGGCATTCACCATCACCTGATACTGCTTGTTGTTAAAGCGGTAGGCCGAAAGCCACACCGGTAAAAGAATGTGCTTAAACGTGATCGCACTATAAGCTGTAGAGACAGAATGGACTCGCTGCTCATCGCCACCAATATTGCACCGCACATCGGAGTCGATCACCGGGGCCATTTTGCCTTTCGCGGTTTCAAACCCCTGCTGCAAATTCACCTGATAGCGCTGCGCCTTAAACCCTGCCAGAAACGAAGGATCGTAAGGAGTCAGCCGAGACAAATCCCAAGGCTCCAAATCTTCCAAACGTTCCACATTGACAGACTGGGAAGCGGGCACCAACACATCATCAAAAAAGCGATCGACTCGGCCAGATACAGAATTCCAGCGAGTATGGCGCACTTGGCGAGTCTTAGTGACCGTTTTGCCCTCAGAATCCGTTTCTTGATAGGTTTCTGTCACATAGTAGTAAGTCCCCCGCTCTCCTTGGTAATGGCTCACCGTGAACGAGTCATAAGTCCAGAAGGGCAGATACATGCCTTGCAACCCCTCATGCTGCGCCATCTTCTTCAAGCCAGTTGGTGCGAACCACAAACTCCCTAGCCAGTGGTGAATTTTGTCACGGGCAGCTTTTTGACCCACACTAAACGGTAACAAGGCTTCTGGGGCAATAATTGGGTCTGCCGACTTGGGCTGAGCCACAATGCTGGTGGCACAGAACGGACATAGCCCCGCCACATCGGGTGGCTCAAACTCAATTTGCGCCCGACAGCCAGGACAAGACACTTCCAGCGCCGTCGTTGAGAGCGCCGCCATTTTCGTCCGACCTGTATTGAGATATTCCTCATACGATCGCTCCACCACTTGCTCTGCGCTCTGAGGAATAATTTCCTCGCGGCCACAGTAAGGACACTTCAGTTGCCCTGCTTGAGGGTTAAACTGCAAACTCGCCCCACAACCAGGGCAAGGAAATTGCTTTACGAGGGGTTGGGTAATGGTCATAGTGGTTGGTTTAGCTCACCGGAGGCGCAGGGGGAATCGTCGCTAAGATTGCGGCCAGCTCAGGCACTTCTGCGGCCACTTTCCAGCTTTCCATTCCCGATCGCCACACATGGGTTTGAGCCGTCAAGCCATTCTGAGCCAGTTGCTCTGGCGCAAAGGGTCCAAAATTCTGCCCTCCCCGTGAGAGAAACCACTGGATTTGCACAGGCGGGGGCGGGGGTGCTGTCGGAGCTGCGGGGGGTGCTACAGGTGCAGGCGGTACCGCTTGTCCACCTTGGAGATTCGAGATCAGCTGCTGACCCATCGCCAAACCCACACCAAAATCTAGCGCTTGATTGCCGCCACCCGGATTGTTAGCCGAAGCTTCGATCGCATTTGCAGCCTGGAACTGCGTGTATTGCTGCATATTCCCCAAGATGCCCATTGAGGCCCGCTTGTCTAGAGCAGTTTCCACCTCTGGTGGCAGCGAGACGTTCTCGATCAACAACTGGGTGAGTTCTAGGCCAAATTGCTGTACCTCAGCTTGCATCCCCGCTCGAATGGTTTCGCCCAGTTCACCGTAGTGAGCCGCAAAATCGAACAAGGGAATCTTACCTCGGCTAAACCAGGTGGCAAACGCTGTGATGATCATGTTGCGGATTTGGTC